>NZ_JBFULH010000057.1:0-17301 GCF_056400445.1 Pseudomonas sp. P5_B2
TGTCAGTTGACATCAATGTTGACTGACACGCCCTCTTCGCGARCAAGCCCGCTCCCACAGTTGATTTGCGGTGGGCTGTAGGTAGTTGTTCGAAGTTGTAACAGTGCAATCCTCAGAGCTCCGGTCTTTTCTGATAAATCCTTTAAATACAAATATATAGATAGCTTTTTAAGCTGTTACAGCCTATTTCATCACCAATTGCCGCGTTGCTGAACACTCGTTTAGTATGGCCTCAAGTCGCATCACCTCAGACCAATCAAAATAATTCGAGGATTCGCATGACTACTCAACCTTCTCTGCTCAGTCAGGTCGAAGCCGGCGTTGCCAGGATCACCCTCAATCGCACCGCCCAGCGCAATGCGCTGGACATACCAACCCTGAAAAACCTCCACGCCTTGCTTGAAGACTTCAACGCCGACCCCGCCGTTCGAGTGGTGGTACTGACCGGCAGCGGTCGCAGCTTCTGCGCCGGTGCCGACCTCGCCGAGTGGGCCGAAGCCGAGGCCAGAGGTGCTTTGGAAACCTACGGCTGGACTGAAACTGCTCACGCCTTGATGAGCCGTTTGTACAGTCTGGACAAACCCACCATTGCCGCGATCAACGGCACTGCCGTCGGCGCCGGCATGGACCTGACGCTGTGCTGCGACCTGCGCATCGCCGCGCAATCGGCGCGTTTCAAGGCCGGTTACACCAGCATGGCCTACTCGCCGGACGCTGGCGCCAGTTGGCATCTGCCACGGCTGATCGGCACCGAGCAAGCCAAGCGCCTGCTGTTCCTCGACGAATTATGGGGCGCTGATCGTGCCCTGGCCGCCGGCCTCGTGGGCGAAGTCTGCGCCGATGAGCAACTGCTCGACGTCACCACTGAACTCGCTTCGCGTCTAGCCAGTGGCCCGACGTTCGCATTTACCCAGACCAAAAAACTCATGCGCGAAGGCGCTCAGCGCAGCCTGCCGGAGCAACTGCAAGCCGAACTGGCTGCCGGCCTGTTGTGCGGTCGCAGCGAAGACGGCAACGAAGCCCTGCGCGCCTCCATCGAAAAACGTCCGGCCAGCTTTATCGGTCGATAAGCCCCGACACCACCTTCAGCACACGAACAACAGGTAGCCCCATGAATTTCCAACTGACCCAAGAACAAGAAATGTTGGTGGACGCGGTACGCAGTTTTGTCGCCAAGGAACTGCTGCCCCATGAGGAAGCGGTCGACCGTGCCGACGAAGTCTCCCCGGAGTTGGCGGCACAGATTCGCGGCAAGGCCATCGCCGCCGGTTTCTATGCCTTCAACATGCCGGAAGAAGTCGGCGGTGGCGGTCTTGACTACCTGTCCCAGGCGCTGATCGAGCGTGAGCTGTCCAAGGTCTCATGGGCGCTGCATGTGTTCGTCGCACGGCCGTCGAAAATCCTCATGGCTTGCACTGGAGATCAGATCAACGACTACCTGTTGCCATGCATCCAGGGCGAGAAAATCGACTGTTTCGCGCTGACCGAACCGGGCGCCGGTTCCGATGCCAATGCAATCAAGACCCGCGCCGTACGCGAGGGTGATGACTTCATTCTGAATGGCAGCAAGCACTTCATCAGCCACGCCGGCCACGCCGATTTCGCCATCGTTTTCGCGGTGACCGACACCTACGAACACAACGGCCGCAAGCGCAATGCCGTGACCTCGTTCCTCGTCGACCGCAACACGCCGGGCATGACCATCCGCCGTGGTCCGAAGTGCGTGAGCAACCGTGGATATCACACCTACGAAATGTTCTTCGACGATTGCCGTGTACCGGCCTCCAAAGTGTTGGGCGAAGTCGGCAAGGGCTGGGACGTGGCCAACGCCTGGCTGACCGCCGGGCGCGTCATGGTCGCCGCCAACTGCGTTGGTCAGGCGCAACGCGCGCTGGATGTGTCGCTGCAATGGGCGGCGGATCGCAAGCAGTTCGGTCAGCCGATCGGCACCTATCAGGGCATCTCGTTCAAGCTCGCCGACATGGTCACKCAGATCCGCGCGGCTGAACTGCTGACCTTGCACACCGCCTGGAAATTGGACCAAGGCACCATGACCGATGGCGAGGCCGGCATGGCCAAGCTGTTCGCCAGTGAAGTGCTCGGTAAAGTGGCCGATGAGGCGGTGCAGATTTTTGGTGGCATGGGCCTGATGGATGAATGCCCGGTGGAGCGCATCTGGCGTAACGCACGGATCGAGCGTGTCTGGGAAGGCACCTCGGAGATCCAGCGCCACATCATTTCCCGCGAATTGCTGCGGCCACTGTTGCGCTGATTGGCCCGGAGAATTGCTATGTCGCAGACGATTCGTGACAACCTCAAACGCCTGCTCGCACCACGCCATCTGGCGTTTGTCGGTGGCCGCAGCATGGCTCGCGCCCTCAAGCGCTGCGCCGAAGGTGGCTACCTGGGCGAGATGTGGCTGGTCAATCCGCAGCACGACACGCTCGAAGGCGTGCCGTGTGTGCGCAGCATCGCCGAACTGCCGTGTGGCCCGGACGCGGTGTTCATCGCGACCAACCGCGAGCTGACCCTGACTTGCGTCGCCGAGCTGTCGGCCAAGGGCGCGGGCGGAGCGATCTGCTACGCCTCCGGGTTTGCCGAAACCGGCGCTGAAGGCCTGGCCTTGCAGCAACAACTGCTCAAAGCCGCCGGCAGCATGGCCTTGCTCGGCCCCAACTGCTACGGCTTGCTCGACTACCTGCACAGCTCCGCGCTGTGGCCGGTCGCCCATGGCGGCAAACCGGTGGAGAAGGGCGTCGCGGTGCTGACCCAGAGCGGCAACTTCGCCTACAACCTGTCGATGAGCGACCGCTCGCTGCCGGTGGCCTACATGGCGTCGGTCGGCAATCAGGCGCAACTGGGCATCGCCGAATTGATGGATGTGTTGCTCGATGAGCCGCGCGTCACCGCCATCGGCTTGCACCTCGAAGGCCTGAAAAACGTGCCGGGTTTCGCCCGCGCCGCACACAAGGCGCTGGAGAAAGGCATCCCGATCATCGCCCTGAAAACCGGCGTGTCGCAGATCGGTGCCGAGCTGGCGCTCAGTCATACCAGTTCGCTGTCCGGCTCCGATGCGCTGTACGACAGTTTGTTTGCGCGCCTCGGCGTGATCCGCGTCAGTGGCCCGGTGAGTTTTGTCGAGACCCTGAAAGCGGCGGCGTGCGGCCAGTTGCCGGCGGGCGACAGCTTGATCGCGTTGGCCTGTTCGGGCGGTGATGCCGGATTGATTGCCGACTATGCCGAGCGCAATGACTTGAGTCTGCCCAAGCTCGATGAAGGCCAAGTCGGAGAACTGGCACAGGTGCTGCCCACCTACGCCAACCTGGTCAATCCACTGGATTTCACCACGGCGATCTGGGGCGATGGCGAAGCCTTGACCCGCATGCTCGACAGCGCCCTGCGCACCGAAGCCGACGCGGCGATGCTGGTGCTCGATTACCCGGCGCAATTCACCGGCGAACGCAAGGAATGCGACCTGCTGCTTGAGCTGTTTTGCGCCGCGCTGGTGCGCCACGGCAAGACCGGTTTCGTCACCTCGGCGTTTCCGGAACTGCTGCCGGCCCACGCTCGCGAACGTCTGCATGCGCAAGGTGTGGCAGCGTTACAAGGCGTAGAGGATGGCTTGGCAGCGTGGGGGCGGATCGCCGGTTATCAGCGCAATCGTCAGGCGCTGCTGGCGCTCGGTGAATCGGCGCTCGTGCCGCTGTGTCCGCAGGCGCTGGAAGGTGAGGGGCATTTGCTCAACGAGTGGGATTCGAAAAGTGCATTGCGCGCCTTCGGACTGCCGACGCCCAACGGTGTTTTGAGTACGCCGGATAAAGCGCTGAGTGATGCCAACACTTTGGGTTATCCACTGGTGCTCAAAGCGGTCAGCGCGCAACTGCCACACAAAACCGAAGCCGGCGCCGTCGTGCTGAATATCAAAGACGCCGCTGCCCTTAGCGCCGCGTTGGAAAAAATGCGCGCCAGCATTGCCGAGTACGCGCCGCAAGTGCCGTTCGATCAAGTGCTGCTGGAGCCAATGGCTAAACCACCGCTGGCTGAATTAATCGTCGGCATCAAGCGTGAAAACGACTTCGGCCTGGCCCTGGTCATCGGTGCTGGCGGGATTCTGGTGGAGTTGCTCAAGGACAGTCGCAGTCTGCTGCTGCCGACCACCGACGGTGCCATTCGCAAAGCCGTGTTGAGCCTGCGCAGCGCGAGTTTGCTGCAGGGGTTTCGCGGTCGCGAAGCGGCGGATCTGGGTTCGTTGGTCGCGGCGATCCGTGCGGTGGCCGATTACGCCTGCGAGAACGCCGGGCAGTTACTGGAACTCGATGTGAACCCATTGTTGGTCAGTGCCGCTGGCACGACTGCGGTCGATGCGTTGATTCGCCTTGGCCACGAGTGAGGATGTGAAAATGCAAACCACAACATTGACCGGCGGCCAGGCCCTGGTGCGTCTGCTGGCCAACTACGGCGTCGACACCGTGTTCGGGATACCTGGCGTGCACACGCTGGAGCTGTATCGCGGCCTACCCGGCAGCGGCATTCGCCACGTGCTGACCCGTCACGAGCAAGGCGCCAGTTTTATGGCTGACGGCTATGCGCGGGTCAGTGGCAAACCAGGCGTTTGCTTTATCATCACCGGCCCCGGCGTGACCAACGCTGCGACTGGAATCGGCCAGGCGTATGCCGACTCGATTCCGATGTTGGTGATTTCCAGCGTCAACCACACCGCCAGCCTTGGCAAGGGCTGGGGATGCCTCCACGAAACCCAGGACCAACGCGCGATCACCGCGCCGATCACCGCCTTCTCTGCGGTCGCATTAAGCGCCGAAGACCTGCCCGAGTTGATCGCCCGCGCCTACGCGGTATTCGACAGCGAGCGCCCACGCCCGGTACACATCTCGGTGCCGCTGGACGTGTTGTCCGCAAAAATCACCCGTGACTGGAGCAACGACGTGGTGCGTCGTCCCGGTCGCGGTGCCGCGTCAACCACGGCGCTGGAGGAGGCCGTGGCTAAACTGCAAAACGCCAAGCGGCCGATGATCATTGCCGGTGGAGGTGCGTTGAATGCGCAGCAAGCACTGCAAGACATCAGCACCCGACTTGCCGCGCCGCTGTTCACCAGTGTCGCCGGCAAAGGTTTGTTGGCGCCGGATGCACCGCTGAACGCGGGTTCGACCCTGTGTGTGGAACCTGGCTGGAACCTGATCGCCGAGGCCGACGTGGTGCTGGCGGTCGGCACTGAAATGGCCGACACCGATTTCTGGCGCGAGCGCTTGCCGCTGAATGCCGACCTGCTGCGTGTGGACATTGATCCGCGCAAGTTCAACGACTTCTACCCATGCGCGGTGGCATTGCACGGCGATGCGCAGCAAACCCTCGCGGTGTTGCTGGAACGACTGCCGTCCACCACGCGCGATGCCAGCGCAGCGATTGCTCGCGTCGCAGCATTGCGTGAAGCCGTGAAGGCAAGCCACGGCCCTTTGCAGTCGATCCACCAGGCGATTCTCGACCGTATCGCCGCCGAATTGCCGGACGATGCGTTCATCAGCACCGACATGACCCAACTGGCCTACACCGGCAACTACGCCTTCAACAGCCTGGCGCCGCGCAGCTGGTTGCACCCGACCGGTTACGGCACCTTGGGCTACGGCTTGCCGGCGGGCATTGGCGCCAAGTTCGGCGCGCCGCAGCGGCCGGGTCTGGTGTTGGTGGGCGACGGCGGTTTCCTCTACACCGCGCAGGAACTGGCCACCGCCGTCGAAGAACTCGACAGCCCGCTGGTGGTGCTGCTGTGGAACAACGACGCGCTGGGACAGATCCGCGATGACATGCTCGGGCTCGACATCGAACCGATTGGCGTACTGCCACGCAATCCGGATTTCGCCGCCCTGGGCCGCGCGTTCGGCTGCACCGTGACTCAGCCGCAAAGTCTGGCCGAGCTGCAAACCGATCTGCGCCACGGCTTCAAGCGCAACGGCGTGACCCTGATCGAACTCAAGCACGCGTGCGCTTACTGATTTTCATTTTCTGGCAGAGGTATCGCCATGCGCTTTTCCGATTTGACTCAACGTATCGCCGGTGACGGCGCCGCTGCGTGGGACATTCATTACCGCGCCCTCGCGCTGCAAGAGCAGGGTGAAGACATTCTGCTGCTGTCAGTCGGCGACCCGGATTTCGACACGCCGGCGCCGATTGTGCAGGCGGCCATCGACAGCCTGTTGTCTGGTAACACGCACTACGCCGACGTGCGTGGCAAACGCGCACTGCGTGAAAGCATCGCCAAACACTACGGACACCGCAGCGGCCAGCAGGTCTCGGCCGATCAGGTCATCGTGCTGGCCGGCGCGCAGTGTGCATTGTTCAGCGTCGCCCAATGCGTACTCAACCCCGGCGATGAAGTGATCGTCGCCGAGCCGATGTACGTGACCTATGAGGCAGTGTTTGGTGCCTGTGGCGCAGTGGTCGTTCCGGTGCCGGTGCGCCCGGAAAACGGTTTCCGCGTGCAGCCCGAAGACGTCGCCGCTCGCATCACACCGCGCACTCGCGCATTGGCGTTGAACAGCCCGCACAACCCGTCTGGTGCCAGCTTGTCCAGCGCCACCTGGCAAGCGTTGGCGGACCTGTGCATCGCCCACGACCTGTGGCTGATTTCCGATGAGGTCTACAGCGAGTTGCTGTTCGAAGGCGAGCATGTCAGCCCGGCGAGTTTGCCGGGCATGGCCGAGCGCACCGCGACGCTCAACAGCCTGTCGAAATCCCACGCCATGACCGGTTGGCGAATCGGCTGGGCGGTGGCACCACCGGCCCTCGCTGCGCACCTGGAAAACCTCGCGCTGTGCATGCTCTACGGCTTGCCAGACTTCGTGCAGGACGCCGCCGTCGTCGCACTGGAAAGCCATTTGCCAGAGCTCGAAGCGATGCGCGAAGCCTACCGCCAGCGCCGCGATCTGGTCTGCGAATGCCTGGCCGATTGCCCCGGCGTGCGCGCCTTGAAACCCGATGGCGGGATGTTTGTGATGGTCGATATCCGCGCCACCGGGCTCAGCGCCCAGGCGTTTGCCGACCGATTGCTCGACCGCCATGGCGTGTCGGTGCTGGCCGGTGAAGCGTTCGGTCCGAGCGCCGCCGGGCACATTCGCCTGGGACTGGTGTTGGACACGGAACCGTTGCGTGACGCTTGCCAACGCATCACCCGTTGCGCCCATGAACTGATGGAAGCTCACGTCTATGCATAACCACACAACGCTGTATATCGATGGCCGCTGGCAAACTCCGTCAGGGCAGGGCATGGCGGAGGTGATCAACCCGGCGACTGAAGAGATTGCAGGTTCGGTGCCGCTGGGTGATGAACGCGATGTCGACAAGGCGGTGGTCGCCGCACGCAAGGCATTCAGTTCATGGTCGCGCACGCCATCAAGTGTGCGTGCCGGCTACATCCGCGCCCTCGCCGAGCAGTTGCGCGCGCGGGCCGACGAGATGGCATCTGTCATCACCGCTGAACTGGGCATGCCGGTGCAATGGTGCCGCTCGGTGCAGGTCGACGGCCCGATCCTCGGGCTGGAGCAATACATCGAACTCGCAGCCCTGATGGATGAAGTGCGTGAGGTCGGTAACTCGCTGGTGGTGCGTGAAGCGGTGGGCGTGTGCGCCTTCATCAATCCGTGGAATTACCCGCTGCATCAACTGATCGGCAAGCTCGCCCCGGCGCTGGCCGCCGGTTGCACGGTGGTGGTCAAACCGAGCCAGGAAACCCCACTGCACGCCTTTTTGCTGGCGCAGATAATCGAAGCCATCGGCTTGCCGGCCGGAGTGTTCAACCTGGTCAGCGGGCCGGGTTCGAAGGTCGGTGAAGCGCTGGCCAAACACCCGGACGTGGACATGGTGTCGTTCACCGGTTCCACCGGCGCCGGGGTTCGCGTGGCGCAAGCGGCCGCGCCGTCGGTGAAGCGTGTGTGCCTGGAACTGGGCGGCAAGTCGCCGCTGCTGATTGCTGAGGACGCGGACCTCGCTGCCGCTGTGCGCTACGGCGTGCAGGACGTGATGATCAACTCCGGGCAGACCTGCACGGCGTTGACCCGCATGCTGCTGCCGGCAAGCCGCTACGCCGAAGCGGTGGAACTGGCCATCGCCGAAACCCAAAGCCTGCGCATGGGCGACCCGCTGGACCCACAGAGTTTTCTCGGGCCGATGTGTTCAGCAGCGCAACGGCGCACCGTGCGTGATTACATCCAGGTCGGCCAGCAGGAGGGCGCACGGCTGGTCTGCGGGGGTGACACGGCTGGCGCATTCGAGCGTGGTTTCTACGTCAGCCCGACGCTGTTCGCAGACGTCGACAACCGTATGCGCATCGCTCAGGAAGAAATCTTCGGCCCGGTGCTGTGCCTGATTCCCTACACCGATGAGGCGCAGGCGATCCGGATCGCCAACGATTCGCCGTTCGGCCTGTCCAGCGGTGTCTGGGCCGGCAGCCCTGAGCGCGCCTTGCATCTGGGGCGGCAGCTGCGTGCCGGGCAGTGTTTCCTCAATGGCGCGGCGTTCAATTATAAGGCGCCGTTCGGTGGCTACAAACAATCGGGTAATGGTCGGGAGTGGGGCGAAGAAGGGCTCAACGAGTTCGTTGAAGTGAAGGCGATTCAGGTGTGATCGCTCTATTAACGCGCGTGCGTTACCGTCTTCAAATTCAACGCTGGTCAACGTTTAAGGAGTTGTCATGAAAGTACTGATCGTCCACGCTCACCCCGAACCGAAATCCTTCACCGCCGCGTTGCGCGACCAGGCTGTCGCGACCCTCGAAGCCCAAGGGCATGAGGTGCAGGTCAGCGACCTGTACGCAATGAACTGGAACCCGGTGGCCAGCGCTGATGATTTCTCTTCGCGGGAGAATCCGGAGTACCTGGTGTACGCGCTGGAGCAACGTCTTGGGGTGAAGAGCCAGTCCTTGGCGCCGGACATCCAGCAGCAGCTCGACAAATTGCTGTGGGCTGACCTGCTGATCCTCAATTTCCCGATTTTCTGGTTCTCGGCCCCGGCCATGCTCAAGGGCTGGATTGATCGGGTGCTGGTGTCCGGGATCTGCTATGGCGGCAAACGCTTTTACGATCAGGGCGGGTTGAGCAGCAAGAAGGCGCTGGTGACCGTCACCCTCGGTGGGCGCGAGCATATGTTTGGTGATGGCGCGATTCACGGTCCGCTGGAAGACATGCTGCGGCCGATCCTGCGCGGCACGCTGGCGTATGTCGGCTTCGACGTGCTGCAACCGTTCGTGGCCTGGCACGTGCCGTACATCAGCGACGAGGCGCGCCAGGCATTCCTGAAGAGCTATCAGCAACGACTGGAACACGTCAGTGATGACCAGCCGATGGAGTTTCCGCGATTGGCGCAGTTTGATGAGGCGTTGTATCCGTTGCCTGCCTGAGCCGGATAGTTAATTGACACTTTGTGTTGCTCTTTCGGGCCCCATCGCGAGCAGGCTGCTCCCACAGTGGATTTGCGTCGTTCACAAAACCTGTGGGAGCGAGCCTGCTCGCGATGGGGCCAGTGAATTCAACTCAAAAAACCAGTCCTCCCGGACGTGGCACTGGCTACCAAATTCAGATTTCCTTCACCGGAGTTTCACTTTCAACACCTTTGATCAACCCGATGGCGTGCAGGCAACCGGCCTTGTTCACATACGACTCGCCGCTGGCGATGGTCTCGTGATTCCCCGCCCTCAGGCGCCAGCGCCATTGTCCTTTGCCGGTGCTCGGGGTGCCTTTTGATTGCCTGTAAATCTCGAAATACATACTGCTCGCTCCATGCGATGGGTAATTGCGACAACCTGTGTGACGCATCGGGGGCAAGCCTAGCGGAGCAGGTTTTTTTGGCCATCAGGCATTTGTTTCCAGGCATTTGAAAATATTTCCACCGACGCTTGCGGAGCGATGGATCGGCAATCGATGTTCGCTGCACATAGACGCCTCCGTCGGGCCTTTCTACACTGCCCCAAGTGTCGTGGACCCAGGGGCAAGGAATGAATCGCAATGAGCTGCGCAAAGCGGACATCAACCTGATGGTGGTGTTCGAAGCATTGATGCTTGAGCGCAATGTGACGCGGGTGGCGGAGAAGCTGTTTCTCGGTCAACCGACCATCAGCTCCGCGCTCAACCGCCTGCGGACGATGTTCAACGATCCGCTGTTTATCCGCGTCGGCCACCGCATGGAGCCGACAGCCCGCGCCGAAGAGCTGATTCAATACCTGTCGCCAGCGCTGGATTCGCTGTCGATGGCATTAAGCCTGACCCACGATTTCGACCCGGCCAGCAGCACCATGACCTTTCGCATCGGGCTGTCGGATGACGTCGAGTTCGGTCTGCTTCCGCCACTCCTGCGCGCTTTGCGCCAGGAAGCGCCGAAGGTGGTGTTTGTGGTTCAGCATATCGATTACTGGCGCATTCCCGATTTGCTGGCGGCCGGCGATATCACCGTGGGCATCAGCCAGACCCGTGGCCTGCCGGCCAACGCCAAGCGCAAGTTGTTGCGGCACATCATGCCGAGCATCCTGCGCGCCGATGCGTCCGACACACCGCTGACGCTCGATGAATATTGCGCACGCCCGCATGTGTTGGTTTCGCACACTGCAAACGTCAGTGGTTACGCGGATGAGTGGCTGGCGGAGATAGGGCGTACGCGTCAGGTTGTCCTGTCCGTGCCGCAATACAGCTCGTTGCCAGCCTTGCTCGCCGGCACTGACCTGATCGCCAGCCTGCCGGATTACGCAGCCGAGGCGATGGCGGCGTCCGGTCAGCTGTTCAAGGAACCGTTCCCGTTCAAGACCCCGACCCTCGACCTGTCGATGGTCTGGCTCAGCCATGTCGATACCGACCCCGCCGAACGCTGGTTGCGTTCGCGTCTGGAAGTGTTCATGAGTGAGCGCTCGCCACTGCCGTTGCCCCAATGAGTCAGTCGATGCTGTGTTATATGTAGGATCTTTCTGCCCTCTAACTGGAGCCGCCACATGCCACACCTGCACATGGAATACACCGCGAATTTGCCTGAGTTACACGCCGACGTCGCATTGATCCGACTCAATAATGCCTTGGTGGCTTCCGGTCAGTTTGCTGCGGAGTCCGACATCAAGAGCCGAGCGCTGAAGGTCGAGACCTTCAAGGTCGGTACCGCGTTGAATGAACGGGCGTTTGTGCATGTGAAGCTGGCCGTGTTGAGTGGACGCTCGCCGCAGATTAAACAGCAGCTATCCCAAAGCCTACTGGCCGTGGTCCAGGACCTGTGTGAATGGCCAACCGGCGTCGATGTGCAGCTATGCGTGGAAATCCTCGATATCGATCGCGAGTCCTACGCCAAGGCCGCCATCAGCGGCTGAATCTCAAGCCATTGCCTGCTCGGCACAGATTTCGATCACCTGCTCGCGCAACCAGATGTTGGCGCTGTCCTGATCGGCGCTTTGACTCCACTGCATGTCCAGGGTGAAACCCGGCAGGCCGTTGGGGGCTTCGCAGTGATTGAAAATCGCCTCGTTGGCCAGCAATTGCTGGATGCGGCGAGGCAGGGTCAGGATGAAGTCGGTGCCGGTGATCGTCTTCAGCGCCGCGCTGTAGCTGTTGGAACGCGCGACAATCTGCCGTTTGTGCGCCTGTTGTGCCAGCCAGCCATCGACCATGTTGGTGGTGGACGTCCATGGCGTTGGAAACACATGCCGACGTTGCACAAAGGCTTGCAAGCTTAAACGCGGCTCTAGCGGTGTGGCGCGTTTGTCGAACACGCAGACCAGGTCATCTTCCAGCAACATCCGGGATTTGAAATCGGTGTGGCTGCGGTGGTAATTCGGGCCGAAACAAATCACCAGATCGAGACTGCCATCGCGCAATTCGTCCGCGGGTATGTCGGTTTCGAACTTGTGCATGTTGACCATCACCGGCAGGTCGGCGAAATCGAAGCGCTTGAGCAGGCGCGGCAGAATCAGCTGCTCGAAGTACTCCGGCGCGCAAATGTTGAACGTTACCGCTTGCAGGGTCGGGTCGAACGCTTGGGCGCCGGCGTGGCAGAGGTTGATGCTTTCGAGGATTTTCAGCACATGCGAGTACATGTTGCTGGCCTTGTAGGTGGGGCGCATGCAGGTGCGGGTATTGATGAACAACTCGTCCTCAAAACTGGTCCGCAGCTTTTTCAGGCAGTAACTCACCGTGGACTGGCTGACGCAGAGCGCCTCCGACACACCGGTGACACTGCTTTGCTCGTACACGGCGACAAACACCATGAGGTCCTGCATGTCGAGCTTTCTAAGCAAGTTACTGTTCAGCATCCGTTCTGTCTCGCTGTGCTCCTTGCGCGATCAGTGCGCAAACGTGTGCGAAAGATCCTAACGGAACGATGATGCAAGGAGAATGCTCTGTAGGAAGTTTCTACTCCGATCAGTGGATGTGTTGGCTGTAATGCCGCGGGTTGAAGCGCAGGACCATCAGGATCATCAACGCCATGACCCCGGTCAGCGACCACCAGGCCCATTCGAAACTGCCCAGCTCGTCGCGGATCATCCCGGCTATTAGCGGCGAGAAGCCGGCGATCAGGTAGCCGATGCCTTGCACGAACGCGGTCAGGGCGCCGGCGCGTTGCGGGTTGTCGAGGTGATCCAGAGACACAATCAGGCTCATCGGGAACAGTCCACCGATGCCCAGGCCCAACAGACATGGCCAGAGCAGGCTCATCTGTCGAGGGCAGAGAATCAGCCCGCAGAAACCGGCCATGATCAGAGCCAGCAACACCACCAGCACCAGACGCCGATCACGGCTGCGATTGGCAATGGCCGGTGTCACCAGCCCAGACAACACTTCCATGGCCGTCAAAAAGCCCAGCAGCAAACCGGCGTGTTGTTCGCTCCAGCCCTTTTCCACGTAGTACGGCGCGAGCCAGGCCAGCACGCAGGTGTAGGACGCGGTGCCCAAGCCGAAGAAGATTGCGAGTAACCAGGCGCGGGAATTGGCGAAGAAGTGCGCCTGACGGGCTGGCTGCGTCGGGCGTGCCGTTGACTCGCCGCGCAGGCCAGACCACAGCAGCAGGGCCACCAGCGCCAACGTCGCCCAGATCGCCAGGCCGATGCGCCAGCTGCCACTTTGGCTCATGACCAGCGGCGCAAACGAGGCCACAATCGCTGCGCCGCCCATGATCGAGGTGACGTATAGGCCCATGCACACTGCTACGTTGTCACTGAACCGGGCTTTGATCAGCGCCGGCATCAGGGCCTGGATCAGCGCAATACCGATACCTGCTGCCACCGCACTAAGGATCAATTCGGCAGCTGAATCGAGAAACAGCCGCGACGCCGTGGCCACGCCAATGATCAACAGCGACAGCACCACCGTGCGCTGTTCACCGAGGCGTTGGCTCACTCGCAAGCCGAAAAACATCGCCAACCCCATGGTCATGACCGGCAGCATCGTCAGCAACGAGGCCATGCTGAAACTCAACGGGATATCCGCACGAATCGACGAAAGCAAAGGCCCGACCGCGGCCATCGACGGACGCAGGTTAAGGGCGACGAGCATGATGCTGAACATCAGCCAAAGGGCAGGGCGGGTCGTAGCGCGAACGTTTTCCATCAAACAGGCCTTCAAAAACACGGCCCCAATTAAGGCGCGCGAGGGCTGGCGGCCGCAAATCAGATAGTCCGCAGCACTATTTAAAAATTAAATACCCCGGCCGCGGCATAGTTCCCCAGTAGGAGGATGTATGGGAGATGATTGTTTAGTCAGTTCGCAACCAAGGTTCTTCAAATCCCGATTTAAAGACCTGACCCCCCGTGTGACGCTACTGTTCATCTGTCCTCTGCGGTTTGACCTATGGGCGATTGTCCCGTCGCACTTCCCTCCGAGTTGGCCTTCTGGGCGCTGTGGCATTGCCGTCACGCGCGCCCACCGGATTCCTGCATTTCCCGTTGATTGTTCTGACAGGTCCCGCGCCCGGCGCTGGATCAAATCGGCGACGCCTGAGCGTTTGCCTGACGCGGAAATAAGTGAGTTCTCATGAGTTGCGCCACGACATCGTTCGCCTCCCCGCAAGAAGCGCTGACCTTTCTTCAACAGAACCCGGACATTGAAATGTTCGAGCTGTTCATTCTCGACAATAACGGCGTGCCCCGGGGCAAGTTGCTGCATCGTGATGAATTGCTGGCGGTGTACGAAAGTGGCCGGCCGTTGCCGAGCACCATTCTTGGCCTGACCATTAATGGCGATGACGTGGAAAACTCCGGACTGGTCTGGGACGTTGGCGATATTGACTGCCGTGCCTACCCGGTCAGTGGAAGTTTGACGCGCATGCCGTGGCGGTTGATTCCGACGGCGGCAGTGCAAGTCAGCATGCACCCGAAAGAAGGCATGCCGGCGACGATCGCGGACCCTCGGCACTTGTTGGCAAAAGTGATCGAAGACTTGCAGGCCGACGGCTATTACCCGGTCATGGCGGCGGAGCTGGAGTTTTATCTGCTGGACCAGCAGCGCGACAGCCAAGGGCGGCCACAACCGGCCCGGGATGTCGATGGTGAGCGGCCACGCACAACTCAAGTCTACGGTCTGCGTGAGCTGGAGCAGATCGAGCCGTTTCTGGCCGATCTCTACAGTGCCTGCAAGTTGCAGGGGATTCCGGCACGCACGGCGATTTCCGAGTATGCGCCGGGCCAAGTGGAAATTACTCTCGAACACCGCACCGATGCCCTGCAAGCTATGGACGAAGCGGTGCGCTATAAACGGCTGGTCAAGGGCGTGGCCCACAAGCACGGGATGACGGCTTGCTTTATGGCCAAACCCTTCGACGACCTGGCGGGCACCGGGATGCACATGCACGTTAGCCTGGCCGACAAGGAAGGCAACAATCTGTTCGCCAGCGAAGCGCCGGACGGGACACCGCTGCTCAGGCAAGCCGTCGGTGGGATGCTCAGCACTTTGCTCGATTCGTTGCTGTTGTTCTGCCCGAATGCCAACTCCTACCGCCGATTCCAGACCAACAGCTACGCGCCCCTGGCGGCGACCTGGGGCGTTGACAACCGCACGGTGAGTTTGCGCGTGCCGGGCGGGCCGGCGTTCTCTCGGCACATCGAACACCGAATTTGCGGCGCCGACGCCAACCCTTACCTGGCCGCCGCGGCGATCCTGGCTGGTATCCATCGCGGTATCCGCGAACAACTCGACCCGGGTGCGCCGGTGGAAGGCAATGGATACGCCCAGGCAACGGATTTGCTACCGACTGATTGGCTGACCACATTACGCGCGCTGGAAGGATCGACCTGGGCGCGTGAAACGTTCGGCAGCCCTTTCCTTGGGGTCTACCTGGCGGTGAAACGCGCCGAATACCGACAGTTCATGGGCGAGGTGGGTGAACAGGATTGGCGCTGGTACTTGAATCAGGCCTGAATCATTCTCAGTTATCATGAATGTTGTCGATGATTGAATAAGCCAACTAATCGTTGGCTTTCTTTTCACAAAAAATTGATGGTTGGGTGCCTAGCATTAGTGTTGTCGCGGTCAATGAAATTTTCACATTTGTCGCCGGCAATTCTTTTCAGGAACAAYTGATCGCCATGTTTAAGATTAAAGCCGTGCACCCGGAATGGGTGACACTGATTGCCAGCGCCTTTTTGTTAACAGCCTTTAACTTTGTGCTGTGGCAACACCTGTTTGAAATCACCGCGTCCGACGCTAAAGGCATTGTCATTCGCTTGGCATTCGGGGCGATGATTCTGGCAGCTTTCAACATTTTTCTGACCTTTGTGGCTTTCAAGCGTGTGTTGAAGCCGGTCCTGATGCTGATCTTCATGATCAGCGCCGGGGTGGCCTATTTCATGAACCAATACGGTGCGCTGATCGACACCGGTATGTTACGTAACTTCGCACAAACCAATGCGACGGAAGTACGGGATTTACTCTCGATAAAGTTGTTTGCCTATATTCTGTTTTTGGGTGTTTTACCGTCGTGGTTATTGTGGAAAACACCGATCAGTTATCGTCGCTGGCACCGTGAACTATTAAGCAAGGTGCTGGTGAGTGTTGCCTCGGTTGCCGTCATCGGCGGTGTTGCCCTGATTAACTATCAGGGCTTGTCCTCATTATTTCGCAATCACCACGAGTTGCGCATGATGGTTGTGCCGAGCAACTACATCGGCGCCTCCGCCGGCTATTTGCGTGAACAAGTGGTTTCCGCCCGCCAACCCTTTGTCAAAATCGGCGAAGACGCGCAGAAGAATCCGGTGTGGCAAGCTCATGGCCGTAAATCCCTGACGGTATTAGTGGTGGGCGAGAGCGCCCGGGCTGAGAACTTCGGCATCCTGGGGTACGACCGCGACACCACCCCGAAGTTGAGTAAAGAAGCGGGCCTGATCGCGTTCACCAATGTGCATTCATGCGGCACGGAAACTGCTGTGTCCGTGCCGTGCATGTTCTCTAACCTGGGTCGCAAGGACTACAACGCCAGCAAGGCGAAGAATGAAGAAGGCCTGCTGGATGTGCTTAAACGTGCCGGTCTGGACGTGATCTGGCGTGACAACCAGTCGGGCTGCAAAGGCACGTGCGACCGCGTCACCCTTGAAGACGTGAGCAACTTGAAGGATCCGATCCTGTGCGCCAACAGCGAATGCCGTGATGAAATCCTGCTGAAAGGATTGCAGCACTTTATCGATACTCTCGATAAGGACACCGTGTTGGTCTTGCATCAAATGGGCAGCCATGGCCCTGAATACTTCAAGCGTTACCCGAAAGAATTCGAACGGTTTACACCCGTTTGTGAAAGTAACGCCCTGAACAACTGCAGTCGCGAAAGTATCGTTAATGGTTACGACAATACGCTGGTGTATACGGACCATGTGCTGTCGAGCCTGATCGATCTGTTGCGCAAGAACCAGGAAAAAGTCGACACCGCGATGCTGTATCTGTCTGACCACGGCGAGTCGCTGGGTGAATACAACCTGTTCCTGCATGGCACGCCTTACATGCTGGCGCCAGAACAACAGAAGCACGTGGCGATGCTGGCATGGTTCTCCGACAGCTATCAGAAGTCGTTTTCGGTAGACACCCACTGTCTGCAACTGACTCGCGACAAGTCATTGAGCCAGGACAACCTGTTTCATTCGATGCTTGGGCTGCTGGAAGTCAGCAGCAAGGTCTACAACCAGGACCTGGATATGTTCGCCGGGTGTCGCGGTGCGGTCATCGACGGCGTGTTGGCCAAAGATTGAATGCTTCAACCTTTTTACGCAAAGGCCGCTAGCCCGCGGCGGGTAGAGTCATCACCAAGAGTCATTGCACATGTCTGCGCAGCCCACATCCGCCA
>NZ_JBFULH010000058.1:0-17246 GCF_056400445.1 Pseudomonas sp. P5_B2
ACTACAACCTGCAACCGGGACCGATGTTGTTCCAGACTTCGGGTGACCTGGTCTKGACCCTCGTTGCCTCTCTGTACATCGGAAACGTCATCCTGCTGGTGCTGAACCTGCCCCTGGTGGGCTTGTGGGTCAAGCTGCTGCAGATTCCCCGGCCGTACCTGAATGCCGGCATTCTGGTGTTTGCCACCATCGGCGTGTATGGCATGCGCCACTCTTCGTTTGATCTGCTACTGATGCTCGGCATCGGCTGGGGCGGGGTGCTGATGCGGCGTTTCGATTTCCCCGTGGCACCCGTGATCGTCGGTATGTTGCTGGGGCCGATGGCTGAAAAACAACTGCGCAACGCCTTGTCCATCAGTCAGGGTGACTGGCTGATCTTTGTCACGCAACCCATCGCTGCGTCGTTCCTCGCGCTGACGCTTTTGGTGTTGATCGTTCCGCATTTGCTCCACGCTCGCGGCATCAAATTGCATGAGGATGATTGAGTCAAAACGCGACCTGTGTAGCAGCTGCCGGACGCAGGCTTTGCCAGCTGCAAAAACGTGTGCGAGGCTTTGGGCAGTTTTCTTCAATACGCGGAGCAAGGGTGCTCAGTACCGTGAGCGCTTGTTTCCCTGAATTGAAGAAGGTGTGCGATGAGTCTGATTATCTCCATGGCGACGTTTGCGCTGGTGGCGTCCATAACGCCGGGGCCGGTGAATATTGTGGCGTTGAGTTCGGGCGCGCAGTTTGGCTTTCGTGCCAGTCAACGGCACGTGGCCGGGGCAACGCTGGGGTTTGTATTGTTGCTGGTGTTGATGGGGCTGGGGCTGCACGAGGTCTTGCAGCTGTGGCCGGCGCTGACACAGGTGGTGCAACTGGCCGGCGTGGGGTTTTTGTTGTTCATGGCCTGGAAACTGGCGGCGGACGATGGTCGTCTCGATGCAAAGGCTTCTGCAAAGGCGCCGTCGATGGTGTACGGCGCGGTCATGCAATGGCTCAACCCGAAAGCCTGGCTGGCCTGCGTGGCGGGGATGGGCGCCTTCGTCGCGGACGGCGAGGCGCGGTTGGTGTGGCAGTTTGCGGCGGTGTATCTGGTGATCTGCTATGTGTCCGTCGGCTGCTGGGCCTACGCCGGGACATTTTTGCGTGGCTATCTGGGCAATGCAGCAGGCATGCGCTTGTTTAATCGACTCATGGCGTTGTTGTTGGCGGTCAGTGCGGTTTATTTAGTGCTGCCCTGATCAGCCGCGATACTGCCCCGGTGTCGCCGCCAGATGTTGTTTGAACGCCCGCTGAAAATGCGCYTGATCAGCAAACCCCGCTTCCAGCGCGACATCTGCGATCAACTTGCCGTTGCGCAATTGGTCGCGGGCAAACTGGATACGCCGGTTGACCAGAAATGCATGGGGTGTCATGCCGTAATGTTGTTTGAAGGCGCGGATCAGGTAGGACGGTGACAATTGAGCGGCTTCGCAAATGTCTTCGAGCTTGAGCAGCTGCGTGCAGTTGTCGCGGATGTAGTCGGCAGCGCGTTCCAGCTTGAAATTGGGTTCGCGCAGCGGTTGATCGACCGGATTGAGTCGTTGCTGTACATCGGTAAAAAACTCCACCGCAGCACTGTGTTTGCACAGCACGTCCTGCTGAGGATCGACCAGTGTTTCGTACAGACTCAGTAGGCCGGTAAACAGCTGGATATCGCGCGTGTGGGTGGTGGAAAAACGCCGAAATGCCAAGTCCTGGCTGAAGCCAAGCTGATGCTGTAAATCGGTCAGCCACGGTGTCTCGACGTACAGCATCAGGTACGACCACGGCTGGTCGTCGATCGGATTGCAGGCGTGAACATCCTCGGGATTCATCAGCACCACGGTGCCGGCGTTGACCTGAAACGCCGACTGCTCATGCAGGTAAGTGCTGCACCCGGCAGTGATCGCACCGATGGAGAAGTGCTCGTGGGCATGCCGGGTGTAGCAGACGTCGCGACCGTCGACGATGGAGCGGGCCTCGATGAAGGGCAGGGCGTCATCACGCCAGAAGCGCGGGGCTTTATCGGCGTTTTTGGCAGCAGCGAGCTTCATCGTCAGCGTCCTCGGCAGGTTAGCTCTGGAGTGTATTAGCTCTCGCCGTCAAAGGCTCGTTGCAAGGCAGCGATGTCGAGCTTTTTCATCTGCATCATGGCTTGCATGGCGCGCTGGGACTTGGTCGTGTCCGGGTCTTTCAACATCTCCATGAACGGGATCGGGACGATTTGCCAGGACAGTCCGTATTTGTCCTTGAGCCAGCCACATTGCTGGGCCTGCGGCTCGCCACCGGCGGAAAGCGTGCCCCAGTAATGGTCGATTTCTTCCTGAGTCTGGCAGTTGACCTGAAACGAAACCGCTTCATTGAACTTGAAATGGGGGCCGCCATTGAGGCCTGTAAACGGTTGCCCGTCCAGCTCGAAGCTGATCGTCAGCACCAGGCCTTCAGGCATGCCGTGAACCTCTTGGCCAGCCTTGCCATAATGAGTGGTGCCGGTGATTTTTGAATGATCGAAGATTGAACAGTAATACTTCGCCGCCTCTTCGGCCTGAGTGTCGAACCAGAGGCAGGGAGTCAGTTTTTGCACGCGTTGCATGATGGCGCTCCTCTACGGGTTACTCATGCTGGACTATCAGCGTAGTCAGGCTGGGGTCGATCAGATGGACCGTAGATCGATAACCTGATGAAAAGAGAAGTCAAATAGACTAGAAAATAGGTCGTAAAGACTCTTTTTGAATGTTGTCGATATGACTCTGCTTGTCTCAAGGCGTTGATTACACAGACGTTAATACTTGGCACGACACTTGATACTCCAAACGTACAACTGACCCGCTTCAGGAGTACGGCAAAATGTTCGATTTTTTCAATAACCCGCTGACCGTTCTGCACCTGTCGAGCAAAGTGCTGGGCGCCGGACTGGCCATGCTGTTGGCCGGCATCTATGGTGCCTACCTGTACGGCGGTCATTTATCGATCGTGGTGTTGGTGACGATGCATGCCATGACCATCATTGGGCCGACCCTCATCAAGATTGGCTACGTCATGCGCCTGCTGGCCCAATATCGGTTGGGTAAAGGCCTGACCCATGCGGTGGCTTGAAATGCGCAAACTGGCTGCAGTACCGGTGTTCAGTCTTGGGTTTCGACCGTTCTTTTTCGCCGGCGCCCTGTTTGCGGCGGTAGCCGTGGCGATCTGGGCGCTTTGGCTGTATGGCCGCTTGCCCGGCGCGCAACCCGTGGGCGGCATGTTGAGCTGGCATCGGCATGAGATGCCGTTCGGATTTGCCACGGCCATCATCGCCGGGTTCCTGTTGACGGCGGTACCGAACTGGACCGGGCGTCCCGGCTTGAGCGGCTGGCCCTTGATCGGGTTACTGCTGGTCTGGCTGCTGGCGCGATTGGCGTGGTTGCTGCCGATCCCTGAGCCGCTGTTGATTGCTCTGCAGACACCTTTTCTACCGCTGTTGGCGTGGATGTTGGGTCGGGATTTAGTCGCCGCCGGCAAGCGTGAGAATTATCCGATTCTGTTGGTGGTGGCGCTGATAGCCGGCTGCCAGGCACTGACCCTGTGGGGGATTGCCACCGACGACATCGGGCTGCAACGACGCGGTGTGCTGGCATCGCTGTGGCTGGTGGCGGCGTTGATGACGGTGATTGGCGGCCGGGTCATCCCGTTTTTCATTCAGCGCGGGCTGAACCGTCCCGCTACGCCTGCTGCGCATCCACTGCCCACTAAAATCCTGCTGGTGAGTTCGTTGTTGGCGGCGGTGTCCTTCGCCAGTGGTTTCAACGATGTCCCGAGGGTGTGGTTGGCGCTGTTGTTTTTGCTGATGGGCACTTTGCATATGCTGCGTTTGTGGCGCTGGCATGATCGAGGCATTTGGCGGGTGCCGCTGTTGTGGTCGCTGTACCTCGCCTATGCCTGGTTGGTGATCGCCGCGCTGGCGATGGCGCTCTGGCATGCGGGCCTGATCCCACAACAGAGTCTGGCCACCCATGCGCTGGCCGTGGGCGGTATCGGCGGGTTGATCCTGGCGATGATTGCCCGCGTCAGTCTCGGCCACACCGGGCGGCAGCTGCAACCGTCGAAAACCGTGGTGCTGGGGTTTGCCTTGTTGGTCGTCGCTGGCGCATGCAGGGTGTTGCTGGTTCCGTTTTCCGGGGCCGGGCTGGGCCTCTCGGCGCTGCTGTGGTGCGCGGCGTTCGGCCTGTTCCTGACGCGTTACACGTCGATCCTGTTTACGCCAAGGGCCTAGTGCCCCAGGCCGCCATGGTGAAAGCGAAAAAGCCACCGCTGGGCGAATTTTGCTGATGGCCTTTGTGGCGAGCGAGCCGTGCTGCCACAACAGCCCTTCAGCCGCACCAGCCGTGCTGCCACAACACCCCTCTGATCACCGCAAACTCTTTCACCCGCAAAGGCCGCCCATCGAGGAGGCTTTTGTGTGACCGGTGGTCGATGAACCGGTCTCGCCCGGCATTTTGCGCTTAGCTGAAGGGAGAACCCCAAGGCGCGCGTAGGCAGTTGATTGTCACAGCGACGCCCTTCAGAACACCGTGAGTCTGAGGACAATCACAATGCTGACCCTCAACATCAATGGCAAGGATCAGGAGTTCGATGTCCCGGCAGACATGCCGCTGCTCTGGGTGCTACGCGATGTTGCGCACCTCACCGGCACCAAATTCGGCTGTGGCATGGCCCAGTGCGGCGCCTGCACCGTGCACGTCGACGGTGCGCCGTTGCGTTCCTGTATCACGCCCGCTACCGCCGTGGCCCACGGACAGAAAATCCTCACCATCGAAGGCTTGTCCACCGACGGTTCGCACCCGGTGCAGCAAGCCTGGGCCGAACTCGATGTGGTGCAGTGCGGTTACTGCCAGTCCGGGCAAATCATGTCCGCCGCCGCGTTGCTGGCGAAAATTCCCAAACCAACCGACAGCGACATCGATCAGGCGCTCTCCGGCAACATCTGCCGTTGCGGCACCTACCCAAGGATTCGCGCGGCGGTCAAACGTGCCGCCGAGATCGGTTGACGTTGAGGGAGACTGGAACCATGAACAGCAACCCCCCGTTGTCGCGCCGTGGTTTTCTCAAGGGCAGCGCCCTGTTGGGTGGTGGTCTGGTGGTGGCATTTGTCATCCCCGGTGCCCATCGCTTTGCCTTGGGCGCGGAGAATCAAGGCAATATTTTTGCGCCCAATGCCTTCCTGCGGATCGGCAACGACAACAGCGTCACCGTGCTGCTCGGCCATTCGGAAATGGGCCAGGGCATCTGGACCGGCCTGACCATGTTGATCGCCGAAGAACTGGACGMCGACTGGTCGAAAATCCGCGTCGAACACTCACCGGCCTCGGCCGCAGAGTATGGAATGGCCGGTTTTGGCGGGATGCAGATCACCGGCGGTTCGACCTCGACCTGGATGGAGTTCGACCGCTACCGTCAGGCCGGGGCGGCCGCACGCCTGATGTTGGTCGAAGCGGCGGCCAAGCGGTTTGATGTTGCACCTTCGCAGATCCGCACCGAATCAGGCGTGGTCATCGCGGGCGACCAGCGTGCCACATATGGCGAACTGGCTGACGACGCCGGCCAGTTGCCGGTGCCGGATCCCGCCTCGATCGTGTTCAAGGAGGCCAAGGACTGGAAGATCATCGGCCAACCCACCCAACGCCTGGACACACCGGAGAAAATTACCGGTCAGGCCAAGTTCGGCATGGATGTGCAATTCGACGGTTTGATGACCGCCATGGTTGCCCGCCCGCCAGGGTTCGGAGGTAGCGTCAAATCCTTCGAAGGTGCCGCGGCGCTGGCGGTGCCGGGCGTGCATAAAGTGGTGCAAGTGCCCTCGGGCGTTGCGGTGATTGCTGATCATTTCTGGGCGGCGAAGCTGGGGCGCGATGCGCTGGAAATTGACTGGGACCTGGGGCCGAACACCGGCTTGGACAGCCAGAAACTGCTCTCGAGTTTCCGCAAACTCGCCGCCACTCCAGGCATTTCGGCCAGTAAGGCGGGCGATGCAACGGCCGCACTGGGCAAAGCTGCGAAGAAGATCAACGTCGAATACAGTGTGCCTTATCTGGCCCATGCACCGATGGAGCCGCTCAATTGCACGGTGAAATTCAGTCAGGACAAATGCGAGATCTGGACCGGCACCCAGTTTCAGACGCTGGATCAAATCATCGCCGGTAAAATTACCGGGCTCAAACCCGAACAGGTGGAGATTCATACCGAGTTTCTCGGCGGCGGTTTTGGGCGCCGGGCCAATCCGACGTCGGATTTTGTCGCTGAAGCGGTGCAGGTTGCCAAGGCGGCGGGCGCGCCGGTGAAAACCGTGTGGTCCCGTGAGGACGACATTCGCGGCGGTTACTACCGTTCGATGTTCCTGCATCAGGCGAATATCGGGCTGGATACCGACGGTATGCCGGTGGCCTGGAAGCATGTGCTGGTCGGGCAGTCGATTATGGCCGACACCTCGCTGGAGGCGAGCATGGTCAAGGGTGGCGTCGACAAAACATCGGTGGAAGGCGTCGCCGATAGCCCATACATCGAAGACCTGGCCGATCACCAGGTGGAACTGCACTCACCGAAAACCGGGATCGCCGTGTTGTGGTTGCGCTCGGTCGGGCACACTCACACGGCGTTCGTCATGGAGTCGTTGATCGATGAATTGGCCGAGGCGGCCGGCAAGGATCCGGTGGATTACCGACGCACCTTGCTCAAGAACCACCCGCGGCACTTGGGCGTGCTCAATCTGGCGGTCGAGAAAGCCAACTGGGGCGCACCATTGCCCGACGGTCACGCGGTGGGTGTGGCGGTGCACGAGTCGTTCGGCAGCTTTGTGGCGCAGGTCGCCGAAGTGTCCCAGGAGAATCTGAAAATCCGCGTGCACCGGGTGGTGTGCGCGGTGGATTGCGGAATAGCGGTCAATCCGCAGAGTATCGCCGCGCAGATGGAGTCGTGCATCACCTTCGGCCTGAGCTTCGCCTTGCACAGCAAACTGACCGTCAAGGGCGGGAAGGTGATGCAATCCAATTTCCACGATTACAAGGTGCTACGGCTTAACGAAATGCCGGTGGTCGAGGTGCATATCCTGCCGAGCAGCGACAAGCCCGGAGGCATCGGCGAGACCGGTGTTCCGCCTACCGCACCGGCGGTCGCCAACGCTGTGTTCGCCCTGACCGGACAGCGCCTGCGCGAGCTACCGCTGCAACTGTCGGGGGTGTGAGATGAAACGACATCTGATGCTGGGCGCGGTGCTGTTGGTCGGCCTGGCGGGCTACACCGAAGACCTGTATGCGGACGACAAGGAAGCGATAAAGGCCTTCGAAACGGTGCAGAAGGTCTTTCAAAGCCCGCGTTGCCAGAACTGCCATATTCCGGGCGATTCGCCGCTGCAATTCGATGCCGGGATTCCCCACGCGATGAACGTGGTGCGCGGGATGGACGGCAAGGGCGCGGCCGGTTTGCCCTGTACCACGTGTCATGCCGAGTCCAACCCGCCAGCCAGTTACGGGCCGCATGCGCCACCGGGGGCACCGCACTGGAGCCTGCCGCCCGCGGCGCACAAAATGGCCTGGAACGCACTGCCAGCCGACAAGTTATGCGCGATGATCAAGGACCGCTCCAGCAATGGCGACCGTGATTTCGCCGCGCTGATCAAGCATGTCAGCGACGATAAATTGGTGCTGTGGGGCTGGAATCCCGGCGAGGGCAGGGCGCCGGTGCCGGTGCCTCACGACGTTTTCGTCGCGCAATTCAAGCTGTGGGCGGAGGCGGGAGGGCCGTGCCCGCGGGTGGGCAGTTGACCGGTGGTCCGTCACACGGAGTCAATGCGCGTATGACCTACTCTAAAGATCATACCCGCCAATGGAGTTAGCCATGTTAATCCCAGGCAAGCCGGTCAAACCAGGTGCAGGTGGCGTTCCTTTACGTTCCCCTCAAGAAGAGCGCGAATGGTTACGCGAATTGGCGCGCAAGGCCGAACAAGAGCTGTTGGGCGTACAGATGGCGAGCATGGACGAGTTGACCCTGCTCCCCAACCGACACGGGTTCGCCACGCTGGCCGAGCAAGGCCTGGACGCCTGTCAGCGGCTGGAGAAACCGGCCACGTTGTTGCTGTTCAACCTGGATGATTTCAAACGCTTGCATTACCTGTATGGCAGTACCGCGAGCGGCAAAGCGTTGAAAATCTTCGCCGACGTGCTGCGCATCGCTTTTCGCGAAAGCGATGTCATTGGCCGACTGAGCAGCGACAAATTTGTCGCGTTGCTCACGGGTTCAGGCACGGTGGAACTCGCCGCGATCAAGGCCCGCCTCGAAGAAATACTCGCCGAGCGCAATGCCGCGGCCCGTCGTGTCAATGACCTGCGCTTCAGTCTCGGCCAGATCGAATACGACCCCTTGCGTCACGACTCAATCGAAGGGCTGTTGGCCGAGGCGGACGCGTTCACTTGGCAAACAACTGACTGATGTCCTTGAAGGCCTTGAACTCCAGCGCATTGCCGCAAGGATCAAAGAGGAACATCGTCGCTTGCTCGCCCACCTGCCCCTGAAAGCGAATGCCCGGTTCGATCACGAACGACGTGCCCACCGCGGTCAGGCGCTGCGCCAGCGCCTCCCACTCACTCATGCTCAAGACTACGCCGAAATGCGGCACAGGCACGTTGTGGCCGTCCACCGCATTGGTGTGAGCGGCCTCCTGCGAGGCATTTTTCGGTGCCAGGTGAATCACCAATTGGTGGCCGAAAAAGTTGAAATCGACCCAGTGATCGCTGGAGCGACCTTCTTCCAGACCGAACACTTCGCCATAAAAATTCCGTGCTGCGGTCAAGTCATACACTGGAATTGCCAAGTGAAAAGGGGACAGTTGCATTGGGCGGGTCTCGGATTGTGGTAGGTATGAGACTAAGTTTAGCGCTGTGCTTTTCGATTGAAAGACGATAGTTTTTGCGTCGAGCTCAAATTATTTCGATCAATCGAGAGTGCCATGCTGCGGGAACTGAAAACTTTCATTGCCGTCACGCGTTACGGCACCTTCGCTGCCGCCGGCATGCACATCGGCCTTACGCAGTCGGCGGTCAGCGCACAGATGCGCAATCTGGAACAGACGCTGGGCATCCGTCTGTTCGACCGCACCGGGCGTCAGGCGATTCTCAACGCCGCAGGCCAGCGGGCATTACCGTTGGCCAAAGAGATGCTTGACACCTTCAGCCGCATGGCGATCAGTGATGACGTCAGTGAATACCGAGGTGAATTGAAGATTGGTGCAGTGGCCACGGCTCAGACCGGGTTGCTGCCCCAGGCGTTGTTGCGGTTGAGGCAGCAGGCACCGTTGCTGGAGCCGAAACTGGTGCCGGGTGTGTCGCTGAATCTATTGAACCAGGTGGACACCGGTGAGGTGGATTTGGCGATTCTGATCAAGCCGCCGTTTGAACTGCCAAAGGAATTGTCGGCGCAGGTCATTCGCCGTGAGCCGTTCGTGCTGATCGTGCCGATGGACCTTGAGGGCGATGACCCGTTAAAGATGCTCGCCGACCATCCGCAGGTGCGTTATGACCGCAACTCGTTTGGCGGACGTCTGGTGACGCGGTTTTTGCGTGAGCAGCAGATTGACGTGCAGGTGGCGCTGGAGCTGGACGAGCTGGAAGCCATCGTGAAAATGGTTGAGTGCGGGTTGGGCGTTTCGTTGCTGCCCGAGGCGGGGTTGTGGCTAGAGTATGGGGCGAAGGTCAGGATCATCTCGCTGGGCGAGCTTACGTTTTACCGGGAAATCGTTCTGTTGCAACGCTATAGCCAGCGTACGCAGCCGATCCAGCAGCTATTCGCCCGGTGCCTCACACATCCCGACAACTAAACACAAATCCCCTGTAGGAGTTTGCATGGTTCTCTGGAATCGCAGGCATAAAAAAACCCGCCAGAATCGGCGGGTTTTTTGGGTCAGCTGAAGATTACTCTTCCAGGCTACCCATCGCAGTGGTGTTGAAACCACCGTCTACGTACATGATTTCGCCGCTGATACCGGACGCCAGGTCCGAGCACAGGAAGGCGCCGGCATTGCCGACTTCGTCAATGGTGACGTTGCGACGCAGCGGGGTTTGCGCTTCGTTGGCAGCCAGCATTTTGCGGAAGTTCTTGATGCCAGAAGCGGCGAGGGTGCGGATCGGGCCAGCCGATACGCAGTTGACGCGGGTGCCGTCCGGGCCCAGGGAGCCGGCCAGGTAACGTACGCCAGCTTCCAGCGAAGCCTTGGCCATGCCCATCACGTTGTAGTTTGGCATGGTGCGCTCGGCGCCCAGGTACGACAGGGTCAGCAGGCTGCCGTTGCGGCCTTTCATCATTTCGCGACCAGCTTTGGCCAGGGCCACGAAGCTGTAGGCGCTGATGTCGTGAGCGATGCGGAAACCTTCACGGGTGGTGGCTTCGGTGAAGTCGCCGTCCAGTTGGTCGCCCGGGGCGAAGCCGACGGAGTGCACGATGCAGTCCAGGCCGTCCCACTTTTTGCTCAGCTCAACGAAGACCTTGGCGATTTCTTCATCGCTGGCCACGTCGCACGGGAAGCACAGTTCAGGGCTCGAACCCCAGCCTTGTGCGAACTCTTCGACACGACCCTTTAGTTTGTCGTTCTGATAAGTGAAGGCAAGCTCAGCGCCCTCGCGATGCATGGCGGCAGCGATGCCGGATGCGATGGACAGCTTGCTGGCGACACCGACGATCAGTACGCGCTTACCGGCGAGAAAACCCATGTGTTGCTCCTCTCTTTCAGGTTATTACGCAGTGGCTGGTGCCAGGAAAGCGGCTTCCAGCAACTGCTGTGTATACGGATGTTGGGGGGCGGCAAAGATACTTTGCGCGTCTCCCTGTTCGACCACTTGGCCTTGCTTGACCACCATCAGCTGGTGGCTCAGCGCCTTGACGACAGCCAAATCATGGCTGATAAACAAATACGTCAGGTTGTACTTGGTTTGCAGTGACCGCAGCAGCTCCACTACTTGGCGTTGTACGGTGCGGTCGAGGGCCGAGGTCGGCTCGTCCAGCAAAATCAACGCCGGTTTTAGCACTAATGCCCGGGCAATGGCGATTCTCTGCCGTTGCCCGCCGGAAAATTCGTGGGGGTAGCGGTTCCGGGTTTCCGGGTCCAGACCTACCTCCTTGAGTGCCGCAATAATCGCTTGTTCCTGTTCCGCCTCGGTGCCCATCTTGTGGATCCGCAGGCCTTCGCCGACGATCTGGCTCACGCACATCCGTGGGCTCAGGCTACCGAACGGGTCCTGAAACACCACCTGCATCTCCCGCCGCAACGGCCGAACCTCGTTCTGCGTCAGGCAGTCTAGCTGCTTGCCTTCAAAACGGATCGTGCCTTTGCTGGCAATCAACCGCAAAATCGCCAGACCGAGCGTCGATTTGCCCGAACCGCTCTCACCGACAATCCCCAGGGTCTGCCCCTGCGGCAGGCTGAAATTGATCCCGTCCACCGCTTTGATGTGGTCAACGGTCTTTTTCAGCAGGCCTTTCTTGATCGGGAACCAGACTTTCAGGTCCTCGACTTGCAGCAATGGCGGCCCGATAACATWGGTCGCCGGCTTGCCGCTGGGCTCCGCTGCCAGCAATTCCCGAGTGTACGGATGCTGCGGCGCACGGAACAACTCTTCGCACGATGCCTGTTCGACGATGCAACCGCGCTGCATGACACATACGCGATGCGCAATTCTTCGCACAAGGTTCAAATCGTGGCTGATCAGCAGCAGCGCCATGCCCAACCGGGCCTGTAATTCCTTGAGTAATTCGAGGATTTTCAGCTGAACGGTCACGTCCAGTGCAGTGGTCGGTTCGTCGGCGATCAACAGCTCCGGCTCATTGGCCAAGGCCATGGCGATCATGACCCGCTGGCGCTGACCGCCGGACAATTCGTGGGGCAGGGCTTTCAGGCGTTTTTCCGGCTCGGGAATGCCGACCATCTCCAGCAGTTCCAGAGTGCGTTTAGTCGCCACTTTGCCGATCAGGCCTTTGTGGATGCCCAGCACCTCGTTGATCTGTTTTTCGATGGAGTGCAACGGGTTGAGCGAGGTCATCGGCTCCTGGAAAATCATCGCGATCCGGTTGCCGCGGATGTGGCGCAGGGTCTTTTCATTTTGGTCCAGCAGGTTTTTCCCACCGTACTCGATGGTGCCGGACGGATGCCGGGCGATCGGGTAGGGCAGCAATCGCAGGATCGAGTGGGCGGTGACCGACTTGCCGGAACCGCTTTCACCGACCAGCGCCAAAGTTTCACCGCGGCGGATATCAAAGCTCACGCCTTCGACCACTCGTTGCACACGCTCGCCGACGCCAAACTCGACGGACAGGTCGCGCACTTCGATCAGATTGTCCGGATTCATTTCACTTCCTCGGGTCGAAGGCATCGCGAGCGGACTCGCCGATAAACACCAGCAAACTCAACATGATCGCCAGCACCGCAAACGCGCTGATGCCGAGCCAGGGCGCCTGCAGGTTGGATTTACCCTGGGCCACCAGCTCACCCAGCGACGGCGCGCCGGGTGGCAAGCCGAAACCGAGGAAATCCAGCGCGGTCAGGGTGCCGATCGCGCCGGTCAGGATGAACGGCATGAACGTCATGGTCGAGACCATGGCGTTGGGCAGGATGTGGCGGAACATGATCGCACCGTTCTGCATCCCCAGTGCCCGCGCCGCGCGCACGTATTCAAGGTTACGCCCGCGCAGGAACTCGGCGCGCACCACGTCCACCAGGCTCATCCATGAAAACAGCAACATGATCCCCAGCAGCCACCAGAAGTTCGGCTGCACGAAGCTGGCCAGGATGATCAGCAGGTACAGCACTGGTAAACCGGACCAGATTTCCAGAAACCGCTGCCCGGCCAGGTCCACCCAGCCGCCATAGAAACCCTGCAAGGCCCCGGCAATCACACCAATGATTGAGCTGAGAATGGTCAGGGTGAGGGCGAACAACACCGAAATCCGGAAGCCGTAAATCACCCGTGCCAGCACGTCGCGGCCTTGATCGTCGGTACCGAGCAGGTTTTCCATCGACGGTGGTGCGGGGGCCGGGACTTTCAGGTCGTAGTTGATGCTTTGATAACTGTAGGGAATCGGCGCCCACAGCACCCAAGCGTCCTTGGCCTTGAGCAGTTCGCGGATGTACGGGCTCTTGTAGTTGGCTTCCAGCGGGAATTCACCGCCGAAAGTGGTTTCGGGGTAACGCTTGAGCGCCGGGAAGTACCAGCTGTTGTCGTAGTGCACCACCAGCGGTTTGTCGTTGGCGATCAGTTCGGCGCCAAGGCTCAGGCCGAACAGCACCAGAAACAGCCACAGCGACCACCAGCCACGCTTGTTGGACTTGAAAAGTTCGAAACGGCGTCGATTGAGCGGGGACAGGTTCATCTCAATGCTCCCGGCTTTCGAAGTCGATGCGCGGATCGACAAAGGTGTAGGTCAGGTCACCGATCAGTTTCACCACCAGGCCCAGCAAGGTGAAGATAAACAGCGTGCCAAACACCACCGGGTAATCGCGGTTGATCGCGGCTTCAAAGCTCATCAGGCCGAGCCCGTCGAGGGAGAAAATCACTTCCACCAGCAACGAGCCGGTAAAGAAGATGCCGATAAACGCTGACGGGAACCCGGCGATCACCAGCAACATGGCGTTGCGGAACACATGGCCGTACAGCACACGGTGACGGGTCAGGCCCTTGGCTTTGGCGGTGACCACGTACTGCTTGTTGATTTCGTCGAGGAAGCTGTTTTTGGTCAGCAGGGTCATGGTCGCGAAGTTGCCGATCACCAACGCCGTCACCGGCAAGGCCAGGTGCCAGAAGTAATCGAGGATTTTTCCGCCCATGCTCAGTTCGTCGAAATTGTTCGACGTCAGCCCACGCAACGGGAACCAGTCAAAATAGCTGCCGCCAGCAAATACCACGATCAGCAGGATCGCAAACAGGAACGCCGGGATCGCGTAACCGACGATGATCGCCGAACTGGTCCAGACGTCAAAGTGGCTGCCGTGTCGCGTGGCCTTGGCGATCCCCAGCGGGATCGACACCAGGTACATGATCAGCGTGCTCCACAACCCGAGGGAGATCGACACCGGCATCTTTTCCTTGATCAGGTCGATGACCTTGGCATCGCGAAAGAAGCTGTCGCCGAAGTCCAGAGACGCGTAGTTCTTCACCATGATCCACAAGCGTTCCGGCGCCGATTTGTCGAAGCCGTACATGTGCTCGATTTCCTTGACCAGCGCCGGGTCCAGGCCTTGGGCACCACGATAGGCGGAGCCGGCCACTGACACTTCGGCACCGCCACCGGCGATGCGACTGGTGGCGCCTTCGAAGCCTTCGAGCTTGGCGATCATCTGCTCTACCGGACCGCCGGGAGCGGCCTGGATGATCACGAAGTTGATCAGCAAAATACCGAACAAGGTCGGAATGATCAGCAACAGTCGCCGAAAAATATACGCCAGCATCTGATTACTCCGTGCCCGCAGGGGTGGCTTGCAGGATGGCTTCGACTTCTATCGCAGGTTTCGCGTCAGGCTTGATCCACCAGGTGTTTGTGCCGATGTCGTACAGCGGTGAGATTTTCGGATGGCCGATGTGGTTCCAGTAAGCCACGCGCCAGGTCTTGATGTGCCAGTTGGGGATCACGTAATAACCCCATTGCAGCACGCGGTCCAGTGCACGGGCATGCGCTACCAGGCTTTTGCGCGAATCGGCGTTGATCAGTTGCTCGACCAGTTGGTCCACCACCGGGTCTTTGAGGCCCATGGAATTGCGGCTGCCGGGTTTGTCGGCGGCGGCCGACATCCAGAATTCGCGCTGTTCGTTGCCAGGAGAACTGGACTGCGGGAAGCTGCCGACGATCATGTCGAAATCCCGTGAGCGCACGCGGTTGATGTACTGCGAGACGTCGACCCGGCGGATCACCAGGTCGATCCCCAGGTCGCTGAGGTTGCGTTTGAACGGCAGCAGCACCCGCTCGAATTCGGTCTGGGCCAGCAGGAATTCGATTTTCACCGGTTTGCCGGTGGCATCGACCATTTTGTCATCGACGATCCGCCAGCCGGCCTCTTGCAACAGTTGATAGGCTTTGCGCTGGTGGTCGCGAATCATGCCGCTGGCATCGGTCACCGGGTTCTGGAACGCTTCGCTGAAGACCTGCTCGGGGATCTTGCCGCGAAACGGATCGAGCACAACCAGTTGATCGGCATCCGGCAGGCCGGTGGCGGCCATTTCCGAGTTCTCGAAATAGCTGCGGGTGCGCGCGTAGGCACCGTTGAACAATTGCTTGTTGGTCCATTCAAAATCCAGCAGCAACGACATGGCCTCACGCACACGCACGTCCTGGAACAACGGGCGACGCAGGTTGAACACAAAACCCTGCATGCCGGTGGTGTTGCCGTTGGGGATCTGTTCCTTGATCAACCGGCCTTCGGTGACGGCCGGGACGTTGTAGGCGTTCGCCCAGTTCTTGGCGGTCATCTCCAGCCAGTAATCGAACTGCCCGGCCTTGAACGCTTCGAGCGCCACGGTGTTGTCGCGGTAGTAATCAGTGGTCATCACATCGAAGTTGTAGAACCCGCGATTGACCGGCAAGTCCTTGCCCCAGTAATCCTTGACCCGCTCATAGCGAATCGAGCGCCCGGCCTTCACTTGACTGACCTTGTACGGGCCACTGCCCAGCGGTATTTCAAGGTTGCCTTTGTTGAAATCGCGGTCGGCCCACCAATGCTTGGGCAACACCGGCAGTTGGCCGAGGATCAGCGGCAGCTCACGGTTGTTGGAGTGCTTGAACTTGAACAACACGGTCAGCGGGTCTTCGACAACCGCTTCCTCGACGTCGTTGTAGTAACCGCGATAGAGCGGCGCGCCGTCCTTGGTCAGCGTCTGGAAGCTGAACACCACGTCTTCGGCACGAATCGGATGGCCATCGTGGAAGCGCGCTTCAGGGCGCAGGTAGAAACGCACCCAGCTGTTGTCCGGGGCTTTCTCGATCTTGCCGGCCACCAGGCCATATTCGGTGAACGGCTCGTCCAGACCTTGTCTGGCGAGGGTGTCGTAGATCATGCCGATGTCGTCGGCCGGAACGCCCTTGCTGATAAACGGATTGAGGCTGTCGAAGCCACCGAAGCCGGCCTGACGAAAGATCCCGCCCTTGGGCGCATCCGGGTTCACATAGTCGAAATGTTTAAAGTCCGCGGGGTACTTTGGCGGTTCGTTGTAGAGGGTCAAAGCGTGTTGCGGGGCGGCACAGGCCAGCCCGGCGAACAGCAGGCCACTGGCCTGCAACAGCAGGGCGCGTACGGGTTTCATCGATCCTTCTCCGAAGACTTCAGCCACCACGCGCTCAGGCCCAGGGTGTAGGGCGGCGTGGTGACAAAGGCCAACCGGTTACGGTAGGCCAGGCGGTGATAATTGAGGTACCAGTTGGGAATGCTGTAGTGCTGCCACAGCAACACGCGGTCGAGGGCTTTGCCGGCGGCGACTTGTTCGTCACGGCTCTGGGCGGCGAGCAGTTGTTCGAGTAAATGGTCGACCATCGGGTTGGCGATACCGGCGTAGTTTTTACTGCCCTTGATCCCGACCTGGCTGGAATGAAAATACTGCCACTGCTCCAGACCCGGGCTGAGGGTCTGGTTGAGGGTCATCAAAATCATGTCGAAGTCGAACTGATCCAGGCGCTGTTTGTACTGGGCGCGGTCAACGCTGCGCAGTCGCGCGTCGATGCCGATGCTGGCGAGATTCTCGACGTAGGGCTGGAGGATACGTTCCAGGTTCGGGTTGACCAGCAGAATTTCAAATCGCAGCGGTTGGCCGACGGCGTTCTGTACGCGCTGGCCATTGAGCTTCCAGCCGGCCTCGGCGAGCAGTGCCAGGGCTTTGCGCAGGTTTTCCCTTGGAATGCCGCGACCATCGGTTTGCGGCAGGCTGAAGGGCTCGGTGAAAAGTTTGGCGGGCAACTGTTCGCGGTATGGCTTGAGCAGCAGCCATTCATGGCCGACCGGCAGGCCGGTGGCCGAGAATTCGCTGTTGGGGTAGTAACTCAGGGAGCGCTTGTAGGCGCCGCTGAACAGCGTGCGGTTGGTCCACTCGAAGTCGAACATCATTCCCAAGGCTTCACGGACTTTGGTCTCGGCAAAGGTCGGGCGTCGGGTGTTCATGAACAGACCCTGGCTCTGAGTCGGGATCTGATGCGCGATCTGCGCTTTGATCACGTCACCGCGTCGTACCGCCGGGAAGTTATACCCG
>NZ_JBFULH010000059.1:0-16944 GCF_056400445.1 Pseudomonas sp. P5_B2
CAATCAAGCTGTTCAAAGTCGACAAAATAACGCTACAGGCCTTGAAATTAAAGGCATACAGCCAAGCGCGCAAGAAGTTGCGCAGCGGTGCGCAACTTCTTGTGCACCCTCGAAGCTGCTCCTTCGAATAACGAGAAAAACATCCTACAGATCAGAATTACTCACTCTTGATTTATAGGCAGTTTCCCCGACATGGTACGAGGCTTGACATGTGTAAGGCCCCCGGCAGGCGATATCGCCTCACGGGCACCTTCACTTATTGAGCAAGGAGCACTTCCATGGCGATACCCGCGTACATGTCCGTCACTGGCGAGAAACAAGGTCTGATCACTGGGGGCGCGTTCACTGCCGACTCGGTTGGCAACACCTACCAGGAAGGTCACGAAGACCAGGTCATGGTTCAGGCGTTCAGCCACGACGTGATCATCCCGCGTGACCCGCAATCCGGCCAGCCGACCGGTCAGCGCATCCACAAGCCAGTGATTATCACCAAGGTCTACGACAAATCCTCGCCACTGCTGCAAGCGGCTTTGACTTCCGGCGAGCGCCTGAGCGAAATCGTTATCCAGTGGTACCGCACTTCGGCTCAAGGTACCCAAGAGCACTACTACACCACGAAACTGGAAGACGCGATCATCGTCGCCATCAACAACAAAATGCACAACTGCCAGGATCCGTCGAATTCGCACTTCACGCACCTGGAAGAAGTGCAGTTCACCTACCGCAAAATCACCTGGACCCATGAAGTATCCGGAACTTCGGGTTCTGATGACTGGCGCTCTCCGGTCACGGGCTGACGTATGGCCAGACTTGCAGTGTTATCGAGCATAAAAAATGGGCACCCGAGTTAATCGGTATGCCCATTTTTCAATCCGGTTCTCCCCGTGATTCGGGGAGTTCGCCGCGATTATGGATTAACGCTGTCTTTTAACGATTTGCCTGGCTTGAAGGCAACGGTGTTGCTGGCCTTGATTTTGACGGGCTCACCGGTTTGCGGGTTTTTGCCGGTGCGGGCACCGCGGTGGCGTTGCAGGAAGGTACCGAAGCCCACCAGCGTGACGCTGTCCTTGCGATGCAGAGCGCCGGTTATTTCTTCGAGAACGGCGTTGAGAACGCGGTTGGCCTGTTCTTTGGTGAGGTCTGCTTTTTCAGCAATTGCAGCGGCGAGGTCTGGTTTACGCATTTAGTGAAGCCCCTTTGACGGTTTTTTGTTGTTATGTCCGTGCTGTTCTCGTTGGAACAGCGCCCAAAGTGCCGCAGTGCTCTACTCTGCGGCAGACGGGAGTGAGGATGGCACGCAAGGAAGAGCCGCGCCAGTATCGGCGCGTGCTTTGTAGGGGCAAAAGCGGGGTGATTCCGACAGAACGACCGCTATTTACGCCAGCAGTGCCGGAAGCTCTTTGTTGAGGGCCAGTTTTTCCATGACAGCCGTGCCTGTCAGGGCATAACCGAGCAGTTTTCCGCTGGCATCGCGGCATAACACTTTGATGTCGGCGCCCTGCCCTTCGACCGTCCAGACGCCCTCGCTGCCCCGTGGCGGTGGTGATACCACCAACGGACACACCGGGGTTTTCACGGTGATCGGCATCGGGCCGTAGTTCACTGGCGTAGCGTTTCCAGCCAGCGTCTGCGCCAGCGCTCTTGCACAGCTCATCAGGGGCATGACGTACAGCAAATTCAGCCCATCGACCTCGGCGCAGTCGCCCAGCGCGTAGATATTGTCATGGGAGGTTTTCAGGTGACGGTCGACCACCACGCCACGGTTGACTTGCACACCGGCCGCTGCCGCCAGATCGATACGCGGGCGCAGGCCAATGGCTGAGACCACCACGTCGCAAGGGATCACCTGACCGTCGGACAGATGCGCTTCCAGGCCATCAGCCACGCGCTGCAAGCGATTGAGCACCGGCCCGAGGTGGAACCGGGCGCCGAGGCTTTCCAGCCCGGCCTGGACGGCGGCCGCCGCTGCCGGGTGCAACAGGGTCGGCATGACCTGCTCGCACGGTGCAACCAGTTGCACCTCGTAGCCGCCAAGGCTCAGGTCATTGGCGAACTCGCAGCCAATCAGGCCGGCGCCGAGCAGTAGCACCCGACGCTTGCCGGCCGCCGCCGCACGAAAGCGCGCGTAATCTTCCAGATCGTTGATCGGGAACACGCAATCCGATGCGTCACCTTCAATCGGCACCCGCACGGTTTCCGCGCCCCAGGCCAGGATCAGGTCACGGTAAAACACCGCCTCCTCACCGATCCACAAGCGCTTGTGGCCCGGATCGATGCCGCTGATGCGAGTGTGGGTGCGCACTTCGGCTTTCAATTGCTCGGCCATGGCGCCGGGCTCGGCCATGCTCAGGCCGTCGGCGTCTTTGTTTTTGCCGAAACCGGTGGAGAGCATCGGCTTGGAGTAAGAACGTCCGTCATCGGCGGTAATCAATAGCAGCGGGGTTTCGCTATCCAGTTTGCGAAACTCCCGGGCCAGGTTATAGCCAGCCAGCCCGGTACCGACGATCACGACAGGTGCGTTCATTCCTTACTCCTCTAATTGTTTTAAGCAGCGATTTCGATCATTTCGAAATCCATCTTGCCCACGCCGCAGTCCGGGCACAGCCAGTCTTCCGGCACGTCTTGCCACAGTGTGCCCGGCGCAATGCCGTCGTCCGGCCAGCCGTCGGCTTCGTTATAGATCAGGCCACAGACTACACATTGCCACTTTTTCATTTGTTTCATCCTCAGGATTCAGGCGTATTGCCGGCGCGAACGGTCGTTGTTTGAAGCGCTGCCGTCCGGCTCAGGGCGTTTTGTACTGATCGGGCCCGATAGATGCAAGTCTGTTCGGCGCAATGGCGGCCCGGATCAATCAAAATCGCTGAGTGACATGGTAAGCTCGCCGCCTCATTTGCTGCCAATAATGACTCACTGTGCCGCACTCAATATCCCCGCCGTGGCTCCCCCAAAGCCAACTCATGCCCCTCCCCGACGCCTCTATTCTCGACTGGCTGTTCGACGAAGGCTCCCTGACCCGACGGCTGATTCGCTTGTCGAATGACAGCTTCAGCGTCACGCCGCTGTTTGAAGGCTGGCAACCGCTGCGCGCCGACGAATGTGTTGCGCTGGATCTGGCCGAAGGCAGCGAGGGCTGGGTGCGCGAGGTGTACTTGCGTGGCCACGGCGAGGCGTGGGTGTTTGCCCGCAGCGTGGCGGCGCGCAGCGCGTTGCAAGGCGATGGTTTGCACATGGACGAATTGGGCAGCCGCTCCCTGGGGGAATTGCTGTTTTGCGATCACGCGTTTCAGCGCCGCGCGATCGAGGTTTGTCACTATCCTCGGGAATGGCTGCCTATGGAATCCCGGGCACCTGAACTGTGGGGTCGTCGCTCGCGTTTCGACCGTGGTGCATTGAGCGTATTGGTGGCTGAAATCTTCCTGCCGCCCTTGTGGAGCGCCATCCGCGCCCATCCGGAGAACTGCTGATGTACCAGAGTCTGCTCAAGTCCTTGAACCACTTGAACCCTCGGGCCTGGGATTTCATTCAACTGACGCGCATGGACAAGCCGATCGGCATTTATCTGCTGCTGTGGCCGACGCTTTGGGCGCTGTGGATTGCAGGGAAAGGCTCGCCGTCCTTGGCCAACGTGGTGATTTTCGTCCTCGGCGTGGTGCTGACCCGCGCCGGCGGTTGCGTAATCAATGACTGGGCGGATCGCAAGGTCGACGGCCATGTGAAACGTACTGAACAGCGGCCCTTGGTCAGCGGCAAGATCAGCTCCAAAGAAGCCTTGGTGTTCTTCGCCCTGCTGATGGGTGTGAGCTTTTTGCTGGTGCTCTGCACCAATGCGGCCACGGTCTGGCTGTCGTTCGGCGGCTTGGCGCTGGCGTTCAGTTATCCGTTCATGAAGCGCTACACCTATTACCCGCAAGTGGTGCTGGGCGCGGCGTTTTCGTGGGGGATGCCGATGGCGTTCACCGCCGAAACCGGTGAATTGCCGCCCGCCGCGTGGTTGCTGTGGATCGCCAACTTGCTGTGGACCGTGGGTTACGACACTTATTACGCGATGACCGACCGTGACGACGACCTGAAGATCGGCGTGAAATCCACGGCGATTCTGTTTGGTGATGCGGACCGGGTGATCATCCTGACCTTGCAGGGGTTGGCCCTGGGCTGCCTGTTGCTGGCCGGGTCGAAATTCGAGCTCGGCGGCTGGTTCCACCTTGGCTTGCTCGCGGCGGCGGGCTGTTTCGCGTGGGAGTTCTGGTACACCCGCGACAAGGACCGGATGCGCTGCTTCAAGGCGTTTTTGCACAACCATTGGGCTGGGTTGGCGATCTTCGTCGGGATTGTGCTGGATTACGCGCTGCGTTAAGGCACACGCTTTTATGTAGCAGCTGGCGCAGCCTGCGTCCGGCTGCGCAGCAGYCGTAAATACTGGGCACGCGGTTCATCTGATACACCGCGTGAGCAGACTTTACGRCTGCTGCGCAGCCGGACGCAGGCTKCGCCAGCTGCTACAGGTTACATTTTTGGTCCGGAATTAGTGATGACGTGCCAGACGTCTTTCATCTTGTCGCCCGTTTTTTCTCCCGGTGCCTTGTCCTTGACGAAGTAATACAGCGGCTTGCCATCATAGGCCCACTGCATCGTGCCATCGTCACGTTTGATGATGGTCCACTTGCCTTCAGCCTTAGCGCCCGCCTCCGCCGTGAACGGCGGCCAGTTTTCTGCACACTGACCCGTGCACACCGACTTGCCGCCCGTATCCTTGTCGAACGTGTATAGGGTCATGCCCTTATGGTCGACCATCACACCGTCTTGCATATGCACCGGCTCAGCCGCGAAGGCCATGGCCGGCAACGAAAATGCAGCGACCAGCAGCAGTGCCTTGAACGATTGCGAGATTTGCTTCATGGAAACCTTCCTTTTGTGGTTGTCAGGATTCGGACTTAGAGCTTAGTTCAGGATCCTGACAATCGCCGCGCGACTAAAATACTGTCACACGACTGCAATAATTCCGTTATCTAATGCGGCGCAAGACAGTTAAATGACAAGAGGACTAAGGCATGGTTGRCAGGAGCATTCTGATCGTCGACGACGAAGCGCCCATTCGCGAAATGATCGCCGTTGCGTTGGAAATGGCCGGCTATGACTGTCTGGAAGCCGAAAACTCCCAGCAGGCCCACGCCATCATCGTTGACCGCAAGCCCGACTTGATCCTGCTCGACTGGATGCTGCCCGGCACCTCCGGTATCGAACTGGCTCGCCGTCTCAAGCGCGATGAGCTGACCGGGGACATCCCGATCATCATGCTCACCGCCAAGGGCGAAGAGGACAACAAGATCCAGGGCCTGGAAGTCGGCGCTGACGACTACATCACCAAACCGTTTTCCCCCCGTGAGCTGGTAGCGCGCCTCAAAGCCGTACTGCGCCGTGCCGGTCCAGCCGATGGCGAAGGGCCGATTGAAGTCGGCGGCTTGCTGCTGGACCCGATCAGCCACCGCGTGACCATCGACGGCAAACCGGCCGAAATGGGCCCGACCGAATACCGCCTGCTGCAATTTTTCATGACCCACCAGGAACGTGCCTATACCCGTGGCCAGTTGCTGGATCAAGTCTGGGGTGGCAATGTTTACGTCGAAGAGCGCACCGTCGACGTGCACATCCGGCGTCTGCGCAAAGCCCTCGGCGATGCCTACGAGAATCTGGTACAAACCGTGCGCGGCACGGGTTATCGGTTTTCCACAAAAGCATAGAAGCAGCGGCAAGCTTTAAGCTACAAGCGGCAAGCAACAATACAGCTGCTCTAACTTATAGCTTGCAGCTTGAAACCTGGAGCTGCGCTAGGACGCCCCCCTTGAATCAAAATTGGCATGGCACCCTGATTCGCCACATGCTGTTACTGGTCACCAGCTGCCTGGTGATCGGCCTGATTACCGGCTACTACGGCTGGAGCCTCGCCGCAGGACTGGGCCTCTATTTGGCCTGGACGCTCAAGCAACTGCTGCGCTTGCACGAATGGCTGCGCCAGCACTCAGCCGACGAAGCACCGCCCGATGGCTATGGCTTATGGGGCGAGGTGTTCGACAGCATCTATCACTTGCAACGTCGCGACCAACGGGTGCGTGGGCGTCTGCAAGCGGTAATCGACCGGATCCAGGAGTCCACCGCCGCGCTGAAAGACGCGGTGGTCATGCTCGACAGCGACGGCAACCTGGAATGGTGGAACCGCGCCGCCGAAACCCTGCTCGGCCTCAAGACCCCGCAAGACAGCGGCCAGCCGGTGAGCAACCTGGTGCGCGATCCGCGCTTCAAGGAATATTTCGAGCAGGGCAGTTACGCCGAACCGCTGGAAATCCCCTCGCCGACCAATGATCGCGTGCGCATTCAGCTGTACATCACTCGCTACGGCAACAATGAACACTTGATGCTGGTGCGCGACGTCACGCGCATCCATCAGCTGGAACAAATGCGCAAAGACTTCATCGCCAACGTCTCCCATGAACTGCGCACACCGCTGACGGTTATCTGCGGTTATCTGGAAACCCTGCTCGACAATGCCGAGGAAGTGAATCCGCGCTGGACCCGTGCCTTGCAGCAGATGCAGCAACAGGGCGGGCGCATGCAGACCTTGCTCAATGACTTGCTGCTGCTGGCCAAACTGGAAGCCACCGATTACCCGTCGGACAACCAGCCGGTGGCTGTTGAAGACTTGCTGCAGTCGATCAAGGGCGATGCCCAGCAGCTGTCCGGCCAGAAAAACCAGCGCATCACCCTGGAAGCCGATCCGACGGTTCTACTCAAGGGCAGCGAAGCGGAACTGCGCAGTGCGTTTTCCAACCTGGTGTTCAACGCGGTGAAATACACCCCGGCCGAAGGCAATATCCGCGTTCACTGGTGGGCAGATGAGCAAGGTGCGCACCTGAGCGTGCAAGACTCCGGGATCGGCATCGATACCAAACACCTGCCGCGCCTGACCGAACGTTTCTACCGCGTCGACTCCAGCCGCAACTCCAATACCGGCGGCACCGGCCTGGGCCTGGCCATCGTCAAACATGTATTGCTGCGCCACCGCGCGCGGATGGAAATCAGCAGTGTGCCGGGCCATGGCAGCACCTTTACCTGCCACTTTGCCCCTGTTCAGGTAGCCAAATCCCAAGCCCTCAAGACCGTTGACTGATACCGGCCAGCACGCGCCACTAGGCAATCGACCAGTCAGCCGCTACATTGGCTGACTTGTGCCTGCCCTTCAGGCGCACTTTTTTCCTTCCTCTTGAATACACGGAACCCGCAAAACTCCATCATGGACCCTTCCCCTGGTTTGACCCTCGCAACAATATTCGCCGATTTCGGCATGATTCTTTTTGCTCTGATCCTGGTTTTGCTCAACGGATTCTTCGTTGCGGCCGAATTTGCCATGGTCAAATTGCGCTCGACCCGGGTTGAGGCCATCGCGGACAAAAACGGCTGGCGCGGGCATATCCTGCGCACCGTTCACAGCCAGCTCGATGCCTACCTGTCGGCGTGCCAGCTGGGTATCACCCTCGCCTCCCTCGGCCTTGGCTGGGTCGGTGAACCCGCGTTCGCGCACATCCTCGAACCGATACTGGAAGCGGTCGGCGTGCAGTCGGCCGAAGTGATCAAAGGTGTGTCGTTCTTCGCCGCGTTCTTTGTCATTTCGTACCTGCACATCGTCGTCGGCGAGCTGGCCCCGAAATCCTGGGCCATTCGTAAACCCGAACTGCTGTCGCTGTGGACCGCCGTGCCGCTGTACTTGTTCTACTGGGCCATGTACCCGGCGATCTACTTGCTGAACGCCAGCGCCAACACCATCCTGCGGATCGCCGGCCAAGGTGAGCCCGGCCCTCATCACGAGCACCATTACAGCCGTGAAGAACTGAAACTGATCCTGCACTCCAGCCGTGGCCAGGACCCGAGCGACCAAGGCATGCGTGTATTGGCCTCGGCCGTGGAAATGGGCGAACTCGAAGTAGTCGACTGGGCCAACTCCCGGGAAGACCTGGTGACGCTGGAGTTCAACGCACCGCTGAAGGAAATCCTGGCGATGTTCCGTCGCCACAAGTTCAGCCGTTACCCGGTGTACGACAGCGAGCGTCAGGAGTTTGTCGGCCTGCTGCACATCAAGGACCTGCTGCTGGAACTGGCGGCACTCGACCACATCCCCGAATCGTTCAACCTGGCTGAACTGACCCGTCCGCTGGAGCGCGTATCGCGGCACATGCCGTTGTCGCAGCTGCTGGAACAGTTCCGCAAGGGCGGTTCGCACTTCGCCGTGGTGGAAGAGGCCGACGGCAACATCATCGGCTACCTGACCATGGAAGACGTGCTGGAAGTGCTGGTCGGCGACATTCAGGACGAACACCGCAAGGCCGAGCGCGGGATCCTCGCGTACCAGCCGGGCAAGTTGTTGGTGCGCGGTGATACACCGCTGTTCAAGGTCGAACGCCTGCTGGGCATCGATCTGGATCACGTCGAAGCCGAAACCCTCGCCGGGCTGGTCTACGAAAGCCTCAAGCGGGTGCCGGAAGAGGAAGAAGTCCTGGAAGTCGAAGGTCTGCGGATCATCATCAAGAAGATGAAAGGACCGAAGATCATATTGGCCAAGGTGTTGATGCTGGATTGATCGACTGACCTAGAGTCCCAGTCGATTCCATCGCGAGCAGGCTCGCTCCCACATTTGAAACGCATTCCCCTGTGGGAGCGAGCCTGCTCGCGATAGCGTCAGATCAGCCAACACATTACTGCTTGCCCAACACAAAGTTGGGCAACACCCCTACCGGTTGCTTGAACTGGTACGGAATCGACACCAACCCCAGCCCCGTATTGCGCTGCACCACGAAATGCAGGTGTGGCCCCGTGCTGTTGCCGGTATTACCCGACAACCCCAGAGCACTGCCCACTTCCACCCGCTGACCCTCTCGAACCCTGACTGAACCTTGCTTGAGGTGTAGATACACGCCCATGGTCCCGTCATTGTGCAGCACCCGCACGAAATTGCCCGACGGGTTGGTGCCGCGTCCGCTCTGCCCGCTCTCGGTCTTCACCACCACCCCGGCACGCGCGGCGATGATCGGTGTGCCTTCGGGCATGGCGATGTCCATCGCGTAGCGACTCTTGGGTCCGAAATGGCTGTACTCGCCATTGGCACCCTGACTTATGCGAAACGGACCGCCGCGCCACGGCAGCGGGTATCGATAGGCCAAGGCGGACCCTGAGGGGCTGCCCAAGGCGTATTTGAACCTTGGGGTGTACACCAGCGGCCTTCCGGCTTGAGTTGCGGTGAGCACCGCTACACGAATGCTGCTACGTGCCGGCAAAACCTTGTGAATCGGTCGACCCGCGCCGCTGACGTTCTTCAATCCGGCGAAGCTCAAATTGATCTCCACCGGGGCATACAGGTTGTTGCGCACATACACGCTGTGCACGCCGTCCTTCTTCATGAACACCAGGTATACCTGACGCTCAAGGTGCTCATCCATGCGATCCCGAAAAACGAACACCTCTGAGCCTTTGGTGGGGCGGTCACTGTAGGCGACCACACCATTGGCATCGGTGGACTTGTAGACCGTCAAGGCCAGAGCGGAGGTGGTGGCCATGAACAGCCCACAGAAAAACAGCAGTCGCGCGAACATGAGCAGGGTTCTGATGAGTAAGGCCTTGGATTGAGCCTAGCAGCTGCAATGGACCGGGGTACTCGGCAGATGTTTCAAAATGGGGCTGTTCAGCGGATGTGTGGTGATTCTGAGGGCCCCTTCGCGAGCAAGCCCGCTCTCATCATCAGTCTAATTCCTGCGCAAGACACAAGCGGGCTTGCTCGCGAAAGCGGCCTAAAAGGTGATGAAGATCACGCGCCAGGAATGAAGTGTTTCTGCGCCGTACCCCGTGCAATCAGGCGGGAGATGTAATCGAGCTTCTGTGCATCCTGGTCGACGAAGCGGAAGGTCAGTTGCAACCAGTCGCTGTCGGGTTTGGGTTCGTGGGCGACAACCGCATGCAGGTAACCGTTCAAACGAGCGATTTCAGCGTTTTCGCCCTGCTCCAGGTCGAGCACCGCGCTGTCGAGTACCTGCGGCAGCGTGTCGGTGCGCTTAACCACCAGCAGCGCTTCCTTGATGCTCAGGGCCTTGATCACACATTGCTGAATGCCACTGGGCAGGCGCAACTGACCTTTACCGCGACCGCTGGCAGGCGAGTCGGCGGGCGCTACTTTGACCGGTGGGCTGTTGAGCAAGCCACGAGACGGTGCGGCAGTTGGAGCAGGTGCGACCACGGCACGCTTGCCACCGGTCAATGCACTGAGGGTATCGCCACTGAAGGCCGAGTTCATTTTTGGCGCAGTACCGCTCATCAGGGCGTCCAGTTTGCCGACCTTGTTCAGCGCCTGCTTGACCTTGCTCAGCAGTTGTTCGTTGGTGAAGGGTTTGCTGACGTAGCCGGAAACGCCGGCCTGAATCGCCTGCACCACGTTCTCTTTGTCGCCACGGCTGGTCACCATCACGAAGGGCATGGTTTTAAGGTGGTCTTGCTCGCGACACCAGGTCAGCAGCTCCAAGCCCGACATCTCCGGCATTTCCCAGTCGCACAGCACCAGGTCGAACGCTTCCTTGGCCAGCAGGACCTGAGCCTTCCTGCCGTTGATGGCGTCTTCCGTGCGGATGCCCGGGAAAACGTTACGCAGGCATTTTTTTACCAGGTCACGAATGAACGCTGCATCGTCCACCACCAACACGCTAATCTTGGTCATCCACTATCCCTCGAAAAAATCCCGGCAAGCCACTGTTCTGCTTATGGCACATTGCCAAAAACCTTCAGTCACGCCGGGACTTTTCGTTCGCGGGTGCTGCTTCCAATGTCGAACACCGCACACAAAAACGCCCAGCCAAAGGACCGGGCGTTTTTCTTGGGCAGTCTTACTTATCGTCAGCTTTGCCCAGAACATTAGCGGTTTCGCCGCTTGTTCCTTCAACTTCTTCTTTCATTCGCTTGAGGCCCAGGTGACGCACGTCGGTGCCTCGCACCAGGTAAATCACCAGTTCCGAGATGTTGCGCGCGTGGTCGCCAATCCGCTCAAGCGAACGCAGCACCCAGATAATGCTCAAGACCCTTGAGATAGAGCGTGGGTCTTCCATCATGTAGGTCGCCAGCTCGCGCAGGGCGGTCTTGTATTCGCGGTCGATGATCTTGTCGTACTGCGCCACCGACAGCGCCAGATCGGCGTCGAAACGAGCAAATGCGTCCAGTGCATCGCGCACCATGTTGCGCACCTGGTCGCCGATGTGACGAACCTCGACGTAACCGCGCGGCGCTTCGCCTTCTTCGCACAACTGGATGGCGCGGCGGGCAATCTTGGTTGCTTCGTCGCCGATGCGCTCCAGGTCGATCACCGACTTGGAGATGCTGATGATCAGACGCAAGTCAGACGCCGCTGGCTGGCGACGGGCCAGAATGCGCAGGCACTCTTCGTCGATGTTGCGTTCCATCTGGTTGATCTGGTCGTCGATCTCGCGAACCTGCTGGGCYAGACCGGAGTCGGCTTCGATCAGCGCGGTTACCGCGTCGTTGACCTGCTTTTCCACCAACCCGCCCATGGCCAGGAGGTGGCTGCGTACTTCCTCCAGCTCGGCGTTGAACTGCGCGGAAATGTGGTGGGTAAGGCCTTCTTTACTAATCATCTGTTTCGCTCCGCGAAAGTTGCAAGCTTCAAGCTGCAAGCTTCAAGCAGTTATATATAAGTCCTGATATCGCACCGCTTCTTTCTTGCCGCATGAAGCTTGCGGCTTGCAGCTGTACGGCTAGCCGTACCGCCCGGTGATGTAGTCTTCGGTCTGCTTCTTCGCCGGATTGGTGAACAGGGTATCGGTGTCGCCGAATTCCACCAGTTTGCCCATGTACATGAACGCCGTGTAGTCGGATACCCGCGCGGCCTGTTGCATGTTGTGGGTCACGATGACGATGGTGAATTTCGATTTCAGTTCGTAGATCAGCTCTTCGACTTTCAACGTGGAGATCGGGTCGAGTGCCGAGCACGGTTCGTCGAGCAGCAGCACTTCCGGCTCCACGGCGATGGTGCGCGCGATCACCAGACGTTGTTGCTGACCACCGGACAGGCCGAGTGCCGATTCGTGCAGGCGGTCTTTGACTTCGTCCCACAGTGCCGCGCCTTTCAACGCCCACTCGACCGCTTCGTCGAGAATGCGCTTCTTGTTGATGCCCTGAATGCGCAGGCCATAAACAACGTTTTCGTAGATAGTTTTCGGAAACGGGTTCGGCTTCTGGAACACCATGCCGACACGGCGACGCAGTTCGGCCACGTCTTCGCCTTTACGGTAAATGTTGTTGCCGTAGAGGTTGATCGCGCCTTCGACACGGCAGCCGTCAACCAGGTCGTTCATGCGGTTGAAGGTGCGCAGCAGCGTGGACTTGCCGCAACCGGACGGGCCGATGAAGGCGGTTACGCGCTGTTTCGGGATGTTCATGCTGACGTCGTACAGCGCTTGTTTTTCGCMGTAGAACAGGCTCAGGCCAGGCACTTCAATGGCCACGGTTTCCTGCTCAAGACTCAGGCTCYGTTTGTCGCGACCCAACGCCGACATGTTGATGCCGTGGGTATGTGTTTCGTGCTGCATGGGAGGCTCCCTGTGCTAACAAATTCGGTTCGGTTGTGTGGGAGCGAGTCTGCTCGCAAAGGGGCCAGTACTGGCACCAAAAGCTTCGCGAGCAGGCTCGCTCCCACATAGGAATCAGTGCTTCTTCAAATCAGCTATCCAGCGCTTTGTATTTCTCGCGCAGGTGGTTTCGGATATAGACGGCCGACAGGTTGAGCGTGGCAATCACCAGCACCAGCAGCAGCGCCGTGGCGTACACCAGCGGCCGCGCGGCTTCGACGTTGGGGCTCTGGAAGCCGACGTCATAAATGTGGAAGCCCAGGTGCATGATCTTCTGATCCAGATGCAGGTACGGGTAGTTGCCGTCCAGTGGCAGCGACGGTGCCAGTTTCACCACACCCACCAGCATCAGCGGCGCTACTTCACCAGCGGCACGTGCCACGGCGAGGATCATACCGGTCATCATTGCCGGGCTGGCCATCGGCAGCACGATCTTCCACAAGGTTTCCGCCTTGGTGGCGCCGAGGGCCAACGAACCTTCACGCACAGTGCGAGGAATCCGCGCCAGACCTTCTTCCGTTGCCACAATCACCACCGGCACCGCCAGCAGCGCCAGCGTCAGGGAAGCCCAGAGYAGACCCGGCGTACCGAAAGTCGGTGCCGGCAATGCTTCAGGGAAGAACAAGCGGTCAACCGAGCCGCCCAGTACATAGACGAAGAAGCCCAGACCGAACACGCCGTAAACGATGGCCGGTACGCCTGCCAGGTTGTTCACGGCAATCCGGATAATCCGGGTCAACGCGTTCTGCTTGGCGTATTCGCGCAGGTAGACCGCCGCCAGTACGCCGAATGGCGTCACGATCATCGCCATGATCAACGTCATCATCACGGTGCCGAAAATCGCCGGGAAGATCCCGCCTTCGGTGTTTGCTTCACGCGGGTCGTCGCTGAGGAATTCCCAGACCTTGCTGAAGTAGAAGCCGATCTTGGTCAGCGTGCCCATGGCGTTCGGCTGGTAGGCGTGAACCACTTTGCCAATGCTGATTTCGATTTCTTTGCCGTTCGCATCGCGGGCCGTGAGGCTGTCGCGATTGAACTGAGCGTGCAAGTCATTCAGACGGGCTTCGATGTCTTGATAACGTGCATTCAACTCGGCGCGTTCGGCATCCATGTCTGCTTGCGCGGCGGCGTCGAGTTGCCCGGCCAGTTCCAGTTTGCGGCCGTGCAGACGAATGCGCTCCAGACCCGCGTTGATCGCGCCGATGTCGGATTTTTCCAGGCTCTTGAGCTGTGCCGCAAGCTTGTTCACACGATCAACACGCGCCTGCAGTTCCGGCCAGGCCGCTTCGCCTTCAGCGATGACTTTGCCATCCTGTTTGACGTTGACCAGGTAACCGTAGAAGTTGCCCCATTCGCGACGCTCAACGGTCATCAACTCAGGCGGCGTTTTCTGGTTGGTCAGCCAATCGCCGACGATCCAGGTAAAGTCGTTGCCGTTCAAGTCACGGTTGCCGACCTTGATCAGCTCACGCGTCATGAACTCCGGGCCCTGATCGGGCACCGGCAGGCCAGCGCTTTTCAGGCGCTCACGCGGCACTTCTTCCTTCTGTACCACTTCACCGACGACCAGGTGATTGGCCTGGCCTGGCACGTCATAGCTGGCGTGAATCAAATCCGCCGGCCAGAAGTGGCCCAGGCCGCGCACGGCAATCACGGCCAGCAGGCCAATGGTCATGATGACCGCGATGGACACCGCGCCACCGCTGACCCAGACGCCGGGGGCGCCGCTCTTGAACCATCCTTTCAGGGAGTTCTGTTTCACAGACTTCTACCTTTCTTAAAGCGACGAGTATTTCTTGCGCAGACGCTGACGAATCAGTTCTGCGAGGGTGTTCATGACGAAGGTGAACAACAGCAGCACCAGCGCCGAGAGGAACAGCACGCGGTAGTGGCTGCCGCCAACCTCCGACTCGGGCATTTCCACCGCGACGTTGGCAGCCAATGTGCGCAAGCCTTCAAACAGGTTCATTTCCATGACCGGGGTGTTACCGGTGGCCATCAACACAATCATGGTTTCACCGACCGCACGGCCCATGCCGATCATCAGCGCCGAGAAAATGCCCGGGCTGGCGGTGAGAATCACCACCCGCGTCATGGTCTGCCATGGTGTAGCACCGAGGGCCAGGGAACCGAGGGTCAAACCGCGAGGCACGCTGAACACGGCATCTTCGGCGATGGAGTAGATGTTCGGGATAACCGCGAAGCCCATGGCCAAACCAACCACCAGTGCGTTGCGCTGGTCGTAGGTGATGCCCAGGTCGTGGGAGATCCACATGCGCATGTCGCCGCCGAAGAACCAGGTTTCCATGTACGGGCTCATGTACAACGAGAGCCAGCCCACAAACAGAATCACCGGAATCAGGATCGCGCTTTCCCAGCCGTCCGGCACTTTCAGACGGATCGACTCAGGCAGGCGACTGAAGGTGAAGCCCGCCACCAGAATGCCGATCGGCAGGAGCATCAGCAGGCTGAAGATGCCAGGCAAATGCCCTTCTACATAAGGCGCGAGGAACAGGCCGGCGAAGAAACCGAGGATCACCGTCGGCATTGCTTCCATCAGCTCGATCACCGGCTTCACCTTGCGGCGCAGGCTCGGCGCCATGAAGTACGCGGTGTAGATCGCAGCAGCAACGGCCAGCGGTGCAGCCAACAGCATGGCGTAGAACGCGGCTTTCAAGGTACCGAAGGTCAGCGGGGACAAGCTCATCTTCGGTTCGAAGTCGGTGTTGGCGGCGGTCGATTGCCAGACGTATTTAGGTTCGTCGTAGTTCTCGTACCAGACCTTGCTCCACAGCGCGCTCCACGACACTTCCGGGTGCGGGTTGTCCAGCAGCAGCGGCTGAAGCTTGCCGCCCGCTTCGACGATGATGCGGTTGGCGCGAGGCGACATACCGAAAATGCCCGGTCCTTCGACAACCTGATCCACCAGCAAGGTGCGGTGAGCGGTACTGTGGAACACGCCGAGCATACCGGCCGCGTCGAGGGCGACGAAGCCTTTGCGGCGCTCTTCAGCGCTGATTTCAATAATCGGCGTGGTGCCCATCTGGAAGGTACGAATCTGCTTCAGACGCTGCTCGCCATCGGGGTCGCGCGCCATGAACCACTGGGCCAGACCACCTTTGGAGTCACCGAGGATCAGCGAGATACCACCCACCAATTGGGTGCTTGCGGTGATCTCGGCATCGCCGTTTTCGAGCAGTTTGTAGCGACCGTTGAGGCTCTTGTCGCGCAGGCTGAACACATCGGCCTGAGCACGACCGTTAATCACGTACAGCCACTGCTGACGCGGGTCGACGAAGATGTTCTTCACCGGCTCGGTCATCTGCGGCAGATCGATGCGCTTCTGCTCGTTGGTGACTTCGCCAGTCATCATGTTTTCTTCGCTGGTCAGCGACAACACATTGAGTTGCGAACCCGTGGCGCCGACCAGCATCAGTGTGGAATCGTTGGCGTTGAGGCTGACGTGCTCCAGCGCACCGCCCGCCTCGTTCAACGCGATCGGGTTTTCGCCATACGGATACTCGATCGCCGGCGAGATGGTTTTCTTGCCGTCCGGGTAGCTGACTTTATAGGTATGACGGAACACCAGGGCCTGACCGTTGGACAAGCCGACCGCCACCAATGGCTGTCCCGGTTGGTCTTCGCCGATGGAGGTCACGTGAGTGCCGGCCGGAACAGGCAGATCGACGCGCTTGAGTTCAGCGCCACTGTCGATATCAAAGAACAGCGCCTGGCCCTTGTCGGAAACCCGCATGGCGACCTGGTTCTGTTCTTCGAGGGAGATCAATAACGGCTTGCCGGCGTCTTGCATCCAGGCGGGCGTGATGGCGTCTTTGGCGGTCAGGTCGGCGCCCTGGAACAAGGGTGCAACAACATAGCCAAGGAAGAAGAAAATCAGCGTGATCGCGCCGAGGACAGCGAGGCCGCCAATAAGGACGTACCAACGAGTCAGGCGATCTTTGAGCGCGCGAATGCGGCGCTTGCGTTGCAACTCAGGCGTATTGAAATCAATTCGCTTGGGGGGATTCGTAGTCATGGTGGAATTGGCCAGATCATTCATGCGCACACCCTAGCGATCCTGTATGACAGAAAGATGACAATGCAGTGACGCAGCAAATCCGCCGCCAGCGAGGACTGGCAGCGGACCGGAAATTTTGGGGTTGTAGGAGCTGTCGAGGGAACCGAGGCTGCGATCTTTTTGATCTTGCGGTTAGAGGCCAGATCAAAAGATCGCAGCCTCGTTTCACTCGACAGCTGCTACAGAGTCCGGGTT
>NZ_JBFULH010000060.1:0-16871 GCF_056400445.1 Pseudomonas sp. P5_B2
GGCGGCGGCCTGAAGGATTTTTTGCCCGGTGACGATATCGCCGGTCAACGACACCATGCGCACTTTAGGATGACTGACCAAATGGCTGCCGACGCCTTCACCGCCGCCGCAGACGATGTTGATCACGCCGCGCGGCAGGATCTCGGCCAGCGCAGGGGCCAGGGCCAGGATCGACAGCGGTGTGTGTTCGGACGGCTTGAACACCAGCGTATTGCCGGCGGCGAGGGCCGGGGCAATTTTCCACGCTGCCATCATGATCGGGTAATTCCACGGTGCGATGGACGCGACGACCCCGATAGGGTCTCGACGGACCATGCTGGTGTAGCCCGGCAGGTATTCGCCGCTGAGCTGGCCCGTCTGGCAACGCACGGCGCCGGCAAAGAAGCGGAACACATCAACAGTCGCGCTCAAATCGTCCTGTCGGGCAAGGTGCAACGGCTTGCCGCAGTTCAGCGATTCGAGGCGGGCGAGGAGGTCGGCTTGTTTTTCGATGGCGTTGGCGATGTCCAGCAGCAGGGTTGAGCGTTGCTGCGGTGTGGTCCGCGACCAACCGGCAAAGGCGCGGTGGGCGGCGAGAATGGCGGCTTCGACTTGCTCGGTGCTGGCCTCGGCGATGTGCGTCAGCACTTCCCCGGTGGCGGGGTTGAGGATCGGTTCGACAAAACCCTGGCCTGCGACCAATTCGCCATCGATCAATAACGCGGTAAACAACGGAGTCTGCGCGCCAGCCATTTTGCGGGTTCTCTTTTCTTGTATGGCCATGCTGCTCCCTGTGACTGGGGTCCGGCCGTCTTATATAGATGCATCAAGACTAGTGCGCGAGCCCGAGGTCGACAAATTCTAAATACTGAAGGTGGCGTTCGATTAAATAGATGGCTTGCGCCCGCCGTGAGGTTGTTCGCGGGCGACGGTCAGAAACGGATCCACCAACGCCGGGCGCGCGGTGCCACGGCGCCAGGCGAGGCCGACGTCGAGGGTCTGGCTCAGGTCGGCGATGGGCCGTGCTTCGATGATGTCGCCCTCCAAAGACCACGGGCGATAGGTCATGTCGGGCTGGATCGACACGCCCAAACCGGCGGCCACCAGACTTCGTACTGCCTCTGTCGAAGATGTTCTGAGGGTGATGCGCGGTTGCAGTGATGCCGCAGACCACATGCGTTGAGCGTTGCGGTCCATTTCGTCGACTTTCAGCTGAATCAACGGTTCGCGCGCCACGTCGGCGAGGTTGATGCTGTCGTGCTCCAGCAGGGGGTGCTGGGCCGGCAGCCACAATCGATGGGGTGAGTGGGTCAGGACTTCGGTTTGCAGGGCGTGACGGTCTTCGAGGTTGGACAAGATCAGCACGCCGACATCGATCTCGCCACTGACCAGCAAATGCTCGATATAGGGGCGTTCATCCTCCATCACCCGGATCTCGACATTAGGATAGGCGCGCTGGAAACGGGTGAGCAAATCGGCGAGGTAGTAACCGGCAACGAGGCTGGTCACACCGATGATCAACTGGCCGGCCACCTGATCGGTGCTCTGTTGCAGGCTGCGCTTGGCGTTGTCCACAGTGGCCAGAATCAGGTGCGCCTGGCGCAAGAATTGATGCCCTTGGTGAGTCAGCGTCATGCCCTTGGCGTGACGGTTGAACAGGCCGACGCCGATTTCCTGCTCCAGTTGCTGGATTGCCAAGGTCAGGGTCGATTGGGAAATGAACGCGGTTTGCGCCGCAGCGGAGATCGAGCCGGTCTCGGCCACGGCGATGAAATGACGAATCTGACGCAGGGTCATCATGGGACAGTACCCGGTGGGCGGTTTTTATAGATTCACTTGAGTGTATATCGGTTTAATCGATGGGTGCCTGGGCATTACAAGAGATGAGCAACATTTGGAAGCACTCTCGCCGAGAGAATCCGCGCGCTTTCGATCTAGGCTGGTGGCCGGTTATCCCTTTCGTGGAGGCGGCAAAATGAATACCCGTGGTTTGCTCGATCAACTGCTCAAGTCCGGCCAGGATCTGCTAAAGAACAAAGCCGGTGGTCATCAGAACAAGGCATCCAGCGGTGGCCTCGGCAGTTTGCTTTCGGGCGCGAGCGGCGGTGCGTTGGCGGCGGGCGCCATGGGGCTACTGCTGGGTAGCAAAAAGGCCCGCAGCGTCGGCGGAAAAGTCGCCATTTACGGCGGTCTGGCGGCATTGGGGGTGGTTGCCTATAAAGCCTATGGCAACTGGCAGACACAGCAGGGCGCCACCCCGAACACTGAACCGCAAACTCTCGACCGCTTGCCCCCGGCGCAAGTCGAACTGCACAGCCAGGCGATTCTCAGGGCATTGGTCGCTGCAGCGAAAGCCGATGGCCACGTGGATGAGCGCGAGCGTGCATTGATAGAAGGCGAATTCATCAAACTCGACAATGATCAGGAATTGCACCGATGGTTGCATGCTGAACTCAGCAAGCCACTGGACCCGGCGGAAGTTGCCCGCGCCGCCAGCACACTGGAAATGGCCGCYGAAATGTACATCGCCAGCGTGATGCTGGTGGATGAGCAGAACTTCATGGAGAAGTCCTACCTCGATGAACTGGCGCGACAGTTGAGGCTGGAGCCGGGATTGAAGGCCGAACTGGAGAAACAGGTGCGTCAGGCTTCTATGTAGACCCAGTGGGAGCGAGCCTGCTCGCGATGGGATTTTCAGCAAAGCCATAAAATTCATTGTCATTCGACGTTCCGTTTCTTCCGATTCTCCACCAGCAATAGTCTTATAAATGAAACACCGCCCTCGGCTATACTCCCCAGCATTTGAGCCCCCCGAGGACTGACTGTGAAGAATTGGACGTTGCGCCAACGCATCTTGGCGAGTTTTGCGGTAATCATCGCCATCATGCTGTTGATGGTCGTCGTCTCTTATTCACGGCTGTTGAAGATCGAGTCCAGCGAAGCCAGTGTTCGCGAAGATGCGCTTCCCGGGTTGTATTACAGTTCGATGGTTCGCAGTGCCTGGTCCGAAAGTTATCTACGGATGCTGGGCATGCTTGGCCTGGAGCAAGGGCAGGGCCTGAATGCTGAGGATGTCTCGGAATTCAAGGGCTATGCCACGCGCCTGCAGGAGCAAATGGAGCTCTATCGCGAGACGGTCACAACCGATCAAGACAAAGTCGAGTACGCCGCGTTCGAAAAACTTCATGAGGATTACCACCGGACGCTGTCGGCCGTGATCGAGTTGTATAAACGCAACCAGGGCGCCGAAGCGATCAAGATGTTCAATGAAGAGCTGACCCCGACCTGGACCGCGGGCCGGACGAAACTCACTGACATTTTGCGCCACAACAAATCGGTGGCAGACCAGGACGTCGCAGCCATCGATGACGCCGTCTTCACCGCAAAAATAGTCATGGGCGTTTCCTTGTTGATCGCCGTACTGGCTGCCGCGCTTTGCGGCCTGTTGTTGATGCGCGCGATCATGGCGCCGATGAACCGTATCGTGAGGATCCTCGAAACTATGCGCACCGGCGACCTCAGCGGTCGTTTGAACCTGGAGCGCAAAGACGAATTCGGCGCTGTGGAAACCGGCTTCAACGACATGATGACCGAGCTGACCTCTCTGGTTTCCCAGGCCCAGCGCTCGTCGGTGCAGGTGACCACATCGGTCACCGAAATCGCCGCCACGTCCAAGCAGCAACAAGCCACCGCCACCGAAACCGCCGCCACCACCACCGAAATCGGCGCGACGTCCCGGGAAATTGCCGCGACCTCCCGTGATCTGGTGCGGACCATGACCGAAGTGTCCACCGCCGCCGATCAGGCCTCGGTGCTGGCCGGTTCCGGGCAGCAAGGCCTGGCGCGCATGGAAGAGACCATGCACTCGGTAATGGGCGCGGCCGATCTGGTTAACGCCAAGCTGGCGATCCTCAACGAGAAGGCCGGCAACATCAATCAGGTGGTGGTGACCATCGTCAAAGTCGCCGACCAGACCAACCTGCTGTCGCTGAACGCCGCCATCGAGGCCGAGAAGGCCGGTGAATACGGGCGTGGATTTGCCGTGGTTGCCACTGAAGTGCGACGTCTGGCGGACCAGACTGCCGTGGCCACTTACGACATCGAGCAAATGGTGCGCGAGATCCAATCGGCGGTATCCGCCGGAGTCATGGGCATGGACAAGTTCTCCGAAGAAGTGCGCCGTGGCATGTCCGAAGTGCAGCAGGTCGGCGAGCAATTGTCACAAATCATCCACCAGGTTCAGGCGTTGGCGCCTCGGGTGTTGATGGTCAACGAAGGCATGCAGGCACAAGCCACCGGTGCTGAACAGATCAACCACGCGCTGGTGCAATTGGGCGATGCCAGCAGCCAGACGGTCGAGTCGTTGCGCCAGGCCAGTTTCGCCATCGATGAGCTGAGCCAGGTGGCCGTCGGGCTGCGTAGCGGCGTTTCGCGATTCAAAGTCTGATGAGCGAACTTGCGGCCAAACGCGGCGCCGTGGTGCCGGTCAGGCAATCGTTGTTTCTGGTGTTCCGCATCGGCAGCGAACGCTTTGCCTTGCAGGCCACCGAGGTCGCGGAAGTGCTGCCGCGTCTGCCGTTGAAGCCGATTGCCAAAGCGCCACACTGGGTTGCCGGGGTTTTTGCTTATCGTGGCGCGGTGGTGCCGGTGATCGACCTCAGTGCGCTGACCTTCGGCCAACCGGCCCAGGCCCGCACCAGCACGCGGCTGGTGCTGGTCAATTACCGCCCGGATGAAACGACTCCAACGCAATGGCTCGGGCTGATTCTTGAACAGGCGACTGACACCTTGCGCTGCAACCCGGCGGAGTTTCAGCCGTACGGCCTCGACAATCGTCAGGCGCCGTACCTGGGGCCGGTGCGCGAAGATGCGCAGGGGCTGCTGCAATGGGTGCGGGTCGCCGATTTGCTCGATGAGCACGTTCGCGCGCTGTTGTTTCCGTCGCCGCCTTTCGATCCGGCGCTGCTTGAGGAGCCGGCATGAGCAGTGATCAGCGGTTTTTCGATTTCCTCAAGGAGCGCATCGGCCTCGACGTGATGTCGGTGGGACCGGCAATCATCGAGCGCGCCGTGCGCCAGCGCAGCCTCGCGTCCAATTCGCTGACGGCCGATGAGTATTGGCAGACGCTGCAAGGTTCGCAGGATGAGCAGCAGGCGCTGATCGAAGGAGTGATCGTGCCCGAAACCTGGTTTTTCCGGTACCCGGAATCGTTCGCGACCCTGGCGAAACTGGCCACCAGGCGACTGGCCGAGATCAACAACATGCGCGCGCTGCGGATTCTCAGCTTGCCGTGTTCAACCGGTGAAGAACCGTATTCCATTGCCATGGCCTTGCTCGATGCCGGGCTCAAGCCGCATCAATTCAAGGTGGAAGGCATGGACGTCAGCCCGCTGTCGGTAGAAAAAGCCCGGCGTGCGCTGTACGGCAAAAACTCGTTTCGCGGTCAGGACATCGCCTTTCGTGAGCGGCATTTCAACGCCGAAGGCGAAGCCTATCGACTCAGTGATCGCGTGCTTGAACAGGTGCGTTTGCAAGTCGGTAATCTGCTTGATCCGGCGTTACTGGCCGGCGTGCCGGCGTATGATTTTGTGTTCTGCCGTAACCTGCTGATCTATTTCGATCAGCCGACCCAGCGGCAGGTGTTCGAGGTGCTCAAGCGCCTGACCCATGTCGACGGCGTGCTGTTTATTGGCCCTGCCGAAGGCAGTTTGCTGGGGCGTTTGGGGATGCGCTCGATTGGCATTGCGCAGTCGTTTGCGTTCAGCCGTCAGAGCGTCCCGGAGCCTGAACCGTTTCCCGTGTTCGTGCCGGCACCGTTGCCGGTGCATCAACCCGCGCGCAGTGCGCCACCTCCACCCGTGCGCATTCGACCATTCGCTGCGGTTACACCGCTACCCGACATGGCGAAAGCCTCGGACGCTGCCGCGTTGTTGGCGAACATCGCCGTGCTGGCCAACGAAGGAAAAAGTGTTGAAGCCCGCGCCGCCTGCGAACAATATTTGCGCAGCCACGACCCGGTAGCGCAGGTGTTTTATTGGCTGGGATTGCTCAGCGATGTCAGCTCAAACGCCTTCGAAGCCCAAGGTTTTTATCGCAAGGCGTTGTACCTTGAACCGCAACATCCCGACGCGTTGATGCATCTGGCAGCCTTGCTGCAATCCCAGGGCGATGCAGCGGGTGCCAGACGATTGCAGGCCCGCGCCGCCCGCAGCGAGCGCGCTGACAGTGAGCGTAATCGATGAACGCCTCCGACAGCTTTAGCGTCATCCACAAAGATGCCATGCACATCGACGATTGCTGGAACCGCATCGGTGTCCACGGTGACAAGTCCTGCCCGCTACTGAGCGAGCACATTCACTGCCGCAACTGTGCGGTGTATTCGGCCGCTGCCACGCGCTTGCTTGACCGTTACGCCTTGCAGCAGGACGACCGCGTACAACACTCGGTAACGGTCGACACCGAGGTAAAAACCCGTTCGCTGCTGATGTTCCGGCTCGGTGAAGAGTGGCTGGGGCTGGCCACTCGCAGCCTCGTGGAAGTGGCGCCGCTGCAAGCCATTCACTCTTTGCCACACCAGCGTTCCCGGGCCTTGCTCGGCGTGGCGAATGTGCGCGGTGCGCTGGTCGCGTGCCTGTCGCTGGTGGAGTTGCTTGGGCTTGATGCGACCAATAGCGTGGCTTCGGGCGCGCGGGTCATGCCGCGCATGTTGATCATCGCTGCCCATGGTGGGCCGGTGGTGGTGCCGGTGGACGAGGTCGACGGGATTCATGCCATCGATGAGCTGATTCTCGATGCCGCCTCTCAATCCGGTACCCAGGCCAGCGGCAAATACACCCGAGGTGTGTTGCCCTTCAAAGGTCGCAGCTTGCGTTGGCTGGACGAAGAACAGCTGCTGTCTGCCGTGACCCGGAGCCTCACATGACCCCCGAGCAAATGCGCGACGCTTCGTTGCTGGAGCTGTTCAGCCTGGAAGCTGAGGCCCAGACCCAGGTCCTGAGCGCAGGCCTGTTGGCACTGGAACGCGACCCGACCCAAGCCGATCAACTCGAATCCTGCATGCGCGCGGCGCACTCGCTCAAGGGGGCGGCGCGGATCGTCGGTGTTGATGCCGGGGTCAGCGTCTCGCACGTGATGGAAGACTGTCTGGTCAGTGCTCAGGAAGGGCGCCTGTACCTGCGGCCTGAGCACATCGATGCGTTGTTGCAAGGCACCGACCTGCTGATGCGCATCGCCACGCCTAACAACAGACTGACGCCGGTGGAGATCGAGTCTTATGTGGCGTTGATGGAGCAGTTGCTCGATCCGCTGGCCCCCGTCGCGCCGATCAGCATGCCCGTCATGGCCGAGCTTCAGCTGGAACAGCCCCGATTCGAGTTGCCAGTCCCGGTCATTGAGCCGCCTCTCGCTGCGCCGGTCGAGCCGCCACGCAACGCTAAACGCACCATCGAAAACGGTGAGCGCGTATTGCGCGTGACGGCCGAGCGCTTGAACAGCCTGCTCGACCTGTCGAGCAAATCCCTGGTGGAAACCCAGCGCCTCAAGCCGCACCTGGCGACCATGCAGCGCCTTAAGCGCACGCAAGACAATGGTCTGCGGGCGCTGGAAAACCTCAACGTGCATCTCAAGGATCACGCCTTGAGTCTGGATGCGCAGGAAGCGCTCGAAGATGCTCGGCGTTTGCTGGCGGAGTCCCAGCAACTGCTGATCGAGAAGAACGCTGAGCTGGATGAATTTGCCTGGCAGGCCAGTCAGCGGGCGCAGGTGTTGTACGACACTGCACTGGCTTGTCGGATGCGGCCGTTTGCCGATGTGCTGACGGGGCAGGTGCGCATGGTCCGCGATCTGGGTCGGGACCTGGGCAAACAGGTTCGGCTGGAAATCGAGGGCGAGAAAACCCAGGTCGACCGCGAAGTCCTGGAAAAACTCGAAGCACCGCTGACCCATTTGCTGCGCAATGCCGTGGATCACGGCATCGAATCCCCTGAACAACGGTTGCTGGCCGGCAAACCGGCGGAGGGCCTGATTCGTCTGCGTGCCTCCCATCAGGCGGGTCTGCTGGTGCTGGAGTTGAGCGACGACGGTCATGGCGTGGATCTGGAAAAGGTCCGCCGCAGCATCGTCGAGCGCCAGCTGTCCCCCGCGCAAACCGCCGCTCAACTGAGCGAAGAAGAGCTGCTGACGTTTTTGTTTCTTCCGGGTTTCAGCCTGCGCGACAGGGTCACCGAAGTGTCCGGGCGCGGCGTGGGGCTGGATGCGGTTCAGCACATGGTCCGCGAATTGCGCGGTGCGGTGGTGCTGGAGCAGACGGCGGGCGAGGGCAGTCGTTTCCACCTCGAAGTGCCGCTGACGTTGTCGGTGGTCCGTAGCCTTGTGGTGGAAGTCGGTGACGAGGCCTATGCATTTCCGCTGGCCCACATCGAACGCATGTGCGACCTGGAGCCGGCAGACATCGTACAGGTCGAAGGGCGTCARCATTTTTGGCACGAAGGCCGGCATGTCGGGCTGGTGGCGGCCAGTCAGCTGTTACAGCGCCCGGTCAACCAGAGCGGTCAGCTAACCCTGAAAGTCGTGGTCATCCGTGAGCGCGATGCGATTTACGGTGTGGCGGTCGAGCGTTTTATCGGCGAGCGGACGTTAGTCGTATTGCCGCTGGACGAACGACTGGGCAAGGTGCAGGACATTTCCGCCGGGGCCTTGCTCGACGACGGCTCGGTGGTGCTGATAGTCGACGTCGAAGACATGCTGCGTTCGGTGGACAAACTGCTCAACAGCGGACGCCTGGAGCGCATCGCCCGCCACAGTAATCAGGTGGTCGAAGCGGCGCGCAAGCGAATTCTGGTGGTTGACGACTCACTGACGGTTCGCGAGTTGCAGCGCAAGCTGCTGCTCAATCGCGGTTATGAAGTGGCGGTGGCGGTCGACGGTATGGATGGCTGGAACGCCCTGCGTTCCGAGGATTTCGATCTGTTGATCACCGACATTGATATGCCGCGCATGGATGGTATTGAACTGGTGTCGTTGTTGCGCCGTGACAGTCGTCTGCAATCACTGCCGGTGATGGTGGTGTCGTACAAGGATCGTGACGAGGACCGTCGTCGTGGGCTGGACGCCGGGGCTGACTATTATCTGGCCAAGGCCAGTTTTCATGATGATGCATTGCTTGATGCCGTGGTTGAGCTCATTGGAGGAGCACGGGGATGAAAATCGCCATCGTCAACGATATGCCCATGGCGGTGGAGGCTTTACGCCGCGCCCTGGCGTTTGAACCGGCGCACCAGGTCATCTGGGTCGCCGGCAATGGCGAGGAAGCGGTGAAACAGTGTGCCGCACAGACGCCGGACCTGATCCTGATGGATTTGATCATGCCAGTGATGGACGGGGTTGAAGCCACTCGCCGGATCATGGCCGAAACGCCGTGTGCCATTGTGATCGTCACCGTGGATCGCCAGCAAAATGTGCATCGGGTGTTCGAGGCCATGGGCCATGGCGCCCTGGACGTGGTCGATACCCCGGCGCTGGGTGCCGGTAATGCTCAGGAAGCGGCTGCGCCGCTGTTGCGCAAGATCATGAATATTGGCTGGCTGATTGGCGAGCGGGGTAAGCAGGAACGATCGGTGCCGAGCCCGCTGCGCAGCTCCGCCTCGCGCCAACGCCTGATTGCCATCGGTTCATCCGCAGGCGGGCCGGCAGCACTGGAAATTCTGCTCAAGGGCTTGCCGCGAGATTATTCGGCGGCCATCGTGCTGGTACAGCATGTGGATCAGGTGTTCGCCGCCGGCATGGCCGAATGGCTCAGCAGTTCCAGCGGCTTGAACGTACGCCTGGCCGTGGAGGGTGAGACGCCTCAGGCCGGTTCGGTGTTGTTGGCGGGCACCAATCACCATATTCGTTTGTTGAAAAACGGCACGCTGGCCTACACCGCCGAACCGGTCAACGAAATCTACCGGCCCTCGATCGATGTGTTTTTCGAGAGTGTGGCCAATTACTGGAACGGTGATGCCGTAGGGGTCTTGTTGACAGGCATGGGACGCGATGGCGCGCAGGGGCTTAAACTCATGCGCCAACAAGGTTACCTGACCATTGCGCAGGACCAGAACAGCAGTGCGGTATATGGAATGCCCAAAGCGGCCGCGGCCATCGACGCAGCCAAGGAAATTCGTCCACTGGACAAGATAGCGCCACGATTGCTGGAGATTTTTGCAAAATGACCACCATTGGCAGCAATCCTGGCCCAAGTAGTACTTCAGGTGACCGCACATGAATGAGTTACAGCTCGACGAATTCAAAACCAACGAAAACGCCGCCATGGTGTTGTTGGTGGACGATCAGGCAATGATCGGCGAAGCGGTGCGTCGCGGGTTGTCGAACGAAGAGAATATCGACTTCCACTTCTGCTCCGACCCGCACCAGGCCATCGCCCAGGCGATCCGTATCAAGCCGACGGTGATCCTTCAGGATCTGGTGATGCCAGGCCTGGACGGCCTGAGCCTTGTGCGCGAGTACCGCAATCATCCGGCGACCAAGGACATTCCGATCATTGTCCTGTCGACCAAGGAAGACCCGATGATCAAGAGCGCCGCGTTTGCCGCCGGCGCCAATGACTATCTGGTGAAGCTGCCGGACAACATCGAACTGGTGGCGCGGATCCGCTATCACTCGCGCTCCTACACGATGCTGTTGCAGCGTGATGCGGCGTACCGTGCGTTGCGGGTCAGTCAGCAGCAACTGCTCGACACCAATCTGGTGCTGCAACGGCTGATGAACTCCGATGGCCTGACCGGGCTGTCGAACCGCCGGCATTTCGATGAGTACATGGAACTGGAATGGCGACGTTCGCAACGTGACCAGAGCCAACTGTCGCTGCTGATGATTGACGTCGATTACTTCAAGTCCTTCAACGACAGTTTCGGCCATCTGGAGGGCGATGAAGCCCTGCGCAAGGTGGCTGATGCGATCCGCGACGCCGGCGCTCGTCCATCCGACCTTCCGGCCCGTTACGGTGGCGAAGAATTTGCGTTGGTGCTGCCCAATACCACGCCGGGCGGTGCACGTCTGGTGGCGGAGAAACTCCGCCAAACCGTGGCCGCGCTGAAGATTGCGCATATTGCCCCGACCGAAGGCTCAAGCCTGACCATCAGCATTGGCCTGTCAACAGTGGTCCCGCAACCGGGCAGCAACTGCCGGCAATTGATCTTGGCGGCGGACAAGGGGCTGTACCGGGCGAAGCACAACGGGCGTAATCAGGTGGGAATTGAGTAACCTTTGGATTAACTGACGCTCCCAAGACTGGTTCAAACACTGTGGCGAGGGGGCTTGCCCCCGTTGGGTCGCGAAGCGGCCCCAGCATTCTTTCAGTCATACCGTGCAATGAGATTTCACGACTGCTTCGCAGCCGAACGGGGGCAAGAACCCTCGCCACAGCTTTTAAGTTGTGCCTAAAGCCGCCAGGCGGACTGCCGTTTCAGGCTGTTTGCCGTTATACTCGCCGGCTTTCAAAAGTTCGCCAACGAGTGCTGCCCGCCATGGAAATCAACCCGATCCTTAACAGTATCAAGGACCTGTCCGAGCGCTCCGAAACTATTCGGGGGTATCTTTGACTACGATCAAAAGCATGAGCGTCTGACCGAAGTCAATCGCGAGCTTGAAGATCCGTCTGTCTGGAACAACCCGTCGTACGCTCAGGAACTGGGCCGCGAGCGCTCCTTGCTGGCGCAGATCGTCGAAACCCTCGACGAGATGCATTCCGGCTTGAGCGACGCCAAAGACCTGCTGCTGATGTCCGCAGAAGAAGAAGACCAGGCCGCCGTCGATGACGTCGCCGCCGAAGTCGAGCGCCTGCGCGAGTCGCTGGAAAAACTCGAATTCCGTCGCATGTTCAGCGGTGAAATGGATGCCAACAACGCCTACCTGGATATCCAGGCCGGCTCCGGTGGCACCGAGGCTCAGGACTGGGCCAACATCCTGCTGCGCATGTACCTGCGCTGGGCTGACAAACGCGGTTTCGACGCGACCATCATGGAACTGTCCGCCGGTGAAGTCGCCGGGATCAAGGGCGCGACCGTGCACATCAAGGGCGAATACGCCTTTGGCTGGTTGCGTACCGAGATCGGCGTGCACCGTCTGGTGCGCAAGAGCCCGTTCGACTCCGGCAACCGTCGTCACACCTCGTTCTCGGCCGTGTTCGTGTCGCCGGAAATCGATGACAACATCGAAATCGACATCAACCCGTCGGACCTGCGCATCGACACCTACCGCTCCTCGGGTGCCGGTGGTCAGCACGTAAACACCACCGACTCGGCCGTACGTATCACCCACGTACCGTCCAACACCGTGGTCAGTTGCCAGAACGAACGCTCCCAGCACGCCAACAAAGACACCGCGATGAAAATGTTGCGGGCGCGCTTGTACGAGCAGGAAGTGCAGAAACGCAACGCTGCGTCCCAGGCCCTGGAAGACACCAAGTCCGACATCGGCTGGGGTCACCAGATCCGCTCGTATGTACTCGATGCGTCGCGAATCAAGGATTTGCGCACTAACATCGAACGCAGCGACTGCGACAAGGTGCTCGACGGCGACATCGACGAATACCTGGTGGCGAGCCTGAAACAAGGCCTGTAAACCGCCAGTCAAGACCTCAAGTCCCCTGCCTTCGGTGGGGGCAACGAACCTGTGATGGAATTTTTAAAGACATGAGCGACCTAGAACTCGACCCGCAAGCCCTGCAACAGGAAGAAAACTCCCTGATCGCCCTGCGCAAGGAAAAGCTTGCTGCCGAGCGCGCCAAGGGCAATGCCTTCCCAAACGACTTCCGCCGCGACAACTACTGCAATGACCTGCAGAAACAGTACGCGGACAAGACCAAGGAAGAGCTGGCAGAGGCTGCAATCCCGGTCAAGGTTGCCGGTCGCATCATGCTCAACCGTGGCTCGTTCATGGTGATCCAGGACATGACCGGTCGCATCCAGGTTTACGTCAACCGTAAAACCCTGTCCGAAGACACCCTGGCCGCAGTGAAAACCTGGGACATGGGCGACATCATTGCCGCCGAAGGCACCCTGGCGCGTTCCGGCAAGGGCGATCTGTACGTCGAAATGACCAGCGTACGCCTGCTGACCAAATCCCTGCGCCCGCTGCCGGACAAGCACCATGGCCTGACCGACACCGAGCAGCGCTATCGCCAGCGCTACGTTGACCTGATCGTCAACGAAGACGTGCGTCAGACCTTCCGCGTGCGTTCGCAAGTCATCGCACACATCCGCAGTTTTCTGATGCAGCGTGACTTCCTTGAAGTCGAAACGCCAATGCTGCAAACCATCCCGGGTGGCGCAGCGGCCAAGCCGTTCGAGACTCACCACAATGCGCTGGACATGGGCATGTTCCTGCGAATCGCGCCTGAGTTGTACCTCAAGCGCCTCGTTGTTGGCGGTTTCGAGAAAGTCTTCGAGATCAACCGCAACTTCCGTAACGAGGGCGTTTCGACTCGTCACAACCCTGAGTTCACCATGTTGGAGTTCTACCAGGCGTACGCCGACTACGAAGACAACATGGACCTGACCGAAGAACTGTTCCGTGAACTGGCGCAGCTGGTTCTGGGCAGCACCGACGTGCCTTACGGCGACAAAGTGTTCCACTTCGGTGAACCGTTCGTGCGTCTGTCGGTGTTCGACTCGATCCTCAAGTACAACCCTGAGCTGACCGCTGCCGACCTGCAAGACGTCGACAAGGCTCGCGCCATCGCCAAGAAAGCCGGCGCCAAGGTGCTGGGCTTCGAAGGTCTGGGCAAGCTGCAGGTGATGATTTTCGAAGAACTGGTCGAGCACAAGCTTGAGCAGCCGCACTTCATCACCGAGTACCCGTTCGAAGTGTCGCCACTGGCCCGTCGCAACGATGACAACCCGAACGTCACCGACCGTTTTGAGCTGTTCATCGGTGGCCGTGAAATCGCCAATGCCTATTCCGAGTTGAACGACGCGGAAGACCAGGCCGAGCGCTTCATGGCGCAGGTAGCCGACAAGGACGCAGGTGACGACGAAGCCATGCACTACGACGCCGACTTCGTTCGCGCGCTCGAGTACGGCATGCCGCCAACCGCAGGTGAAGGTATCGGTATCGACCGCCTGGTGATGCTGCTGACCAACTCCCCGTCGATCCGCGACGTGATCCTGTTCCCGCATATGCGGCCGCAAGCGTAAGTGTTTCAATTAAAAAGCCGCCTTTTCAGGCGGCTTTTTATTGCCTGTCTGGTACAAACGTATCAATTTGTTGCTTTCATCTGAGAGGAAAGACCTGTCGTGAATCATGCATTGGCTCAAGAAGGTGCGGCGGGTATCGCCACCGCGGTCGCTGAAAGTGTTCAGTACCAGGGTCGAAAGGCCAGCCGGCAGGGCAGCGAGCAGCGTCGACAGGTCATTCTCGATGCGGCGATGCGCATTGTCGTGCGCGATGGTGTGCGGGCTGTGCGGCACCGTGCGGTGGCGGCCGAGGCCGGTGTGCCGCTGTCAGCGACCACCTACTATTTCAAGGACATCGATGACTTGCTCAGCGATACCTTCGCTCAATACGTGGAGCGCAGTGCCGCGTTCATGGCCAAGCTGTGGGTGAACAACGAAGGCCTGCTGCGCGAGATGGTGATCAGTGGCGACGGCAGCCCGCAGGCGCGCTCGAAACTGGCGGACGATATTGCGCGTTTGATGACGGACTATGTTCACCGCCAACTGATCAGCCGTCGCGAGCACCTGATGGCGGAACAGGCTTTCCGCCAGGAGGCTTTGTTGAACCCGCGTCTGGCGGAGTTGGTGCGTGCGCATCAGCAAATTCTTCTCCAAGGTACGCGCCAGCTTTTCGAGGTATTGGGTTCGCGTGAGCCACAAGAGGATGCCAAGGTGTTGACGGCGATTATCGGACGGATGGAATATCAGGGCCTGCTCAACGACGCCGAGCCTTCGGGTGAAGTAGAAATGCTCGGTATCCTCAATCGTTACATGCACTTGGTACTCGCGTCGGTGTGAGGCTTCACCCCTGTGGGAGCGAGCCTGCTCGCGAATGCGGTCTGACATTCAACATCTCTGTTGCCTGACACTCCGCCTTTGCGACCAGGCTCGCTCCCACAGAGGGCAGTATTCAGTTGAAGACTGCGTGTGTTCATAGGGAGTGTTGAATGAAAGCCTGGCGCGTCGTGGTGATTGCCTTGTCGTACCTGCTGCTCAGTGGCTGCCTGGTGACCTTCAAGGAGCCTCTGCCCGCCAGCGAACCCGCGCCCAAAGGTTTGYTCGGCAAATGGACCAGTACCAACGCCTGGGGCGAGCCGGTGAACCTGGAGCTGACGCGCATCGGCGACAATCGCTATCAGGCCGTCAGCTACTTCAAGGCCCAACCCGGTGAACGTGAAGCCTATCCCTTCACTGTCTCGCGTCATGGCAGCCGCTGGTATCTGTCGGCGAAAGTCCCCGCCAGATTCGGCGGCCATTTCACCATTGCCGGTTTCGAGATCACGGACAAAAAAGAACTGGTGGTCTACAACCTCGATGTCGAGCAGATCAACCAGGCCCGCGGACAAGAAATCTTGAGTGGCGAAAGCTTCCAGACCGACGACGGTGACGGGGTCTTGGTCCACAACGCGATGGATCAGGTCTTCAGCTACCTCGACGATCCGGCCAATTCCGATGTCTTCGTCGAAGCGGTGCGCTATCAGCGCCTGGCCAAAAGCAAATAAACCCAGCACATAACGGTTTTACTACAGGAGTTACGGGTGGACGATTACCAGCAGACGATACGCATTTTGTCCGATCGCATTGTGCTGGCGCAGACGCCGATTCGCGTCCTCGATGCGGTCAAGTGGGACGACAGCATCCGCCAAGGGTTCCTCAAGGCCAAGGGCAAGGAAATGCCGGCCGTTGACCGCGATTACTACCTCAATCGGCCACTGTCGTTCGATTCCAGCAAAGTGAAACTGGAATTCCAGAACATCGAACGCGACATCACCCGTCAGCTCGGCCAGTTCAACCCGGTCGGCCAGATCATGCGCCGCATGTGCAAGGAATACCGGATGGTAGTGCGCATGCTCGAAGCGCGCGGCACCGAGGATTTCGGCCTGATTTCCCAGGAACTGTACGGTGCCGCGTCCGACGCATTTCACGCCGGCGACCCGACCTTGGCCGATCTGGGGTTGATGCTTTCCGATTACTTGAACAACATTGACGGCCGTGGCGATCTCAAGGATGAGCCAAAAATCCTCACGGCCAAGGAAGCCGTGCACCTGCTCCAAACCCGATTGAACAAGGTGTTTGGCGAGGCCGAAGAAACCATTCGGGTGTTCGAGTCCGACGGAATCGTCGCCGATGCGGCGGCCGGCGCCGACTACATCAAGATCCGCACCGATGCGATGTTCAACGATCGCGACGTGCGTGCCCTGGAAGTACACGAAGGGCTGGTGCATGTCGGTACCACGCTCAATGGCTTGAACCAGCCGATTTGCACCTTTCTGTCCAAGGGGCCGCCATCGTCGACGGTGACGCAGGAAGGCCTGGCGATCCTGATGGAAATCATCACGTTCGCGTCCTATCCGAGTCGCTTGCGCAAACTGACTAATCGCACCCGCGCCATTCACATGGTGGAGGAGGGCGCGGACTTCCTGCAGATCTTCGAATTCTTCCGCGAGCAAGGTTTCGAGATGGCGGAAAGCTACGGCAACGCCAGTCGGGTGTTCCGCGGATCGGTGCCCAACGGTCTGCCATTTACCAAAGACTTGTCCTACCTCAAGGGCTTTATCATGGTTTACAACTACATTCAGTTGGCCGTGCGTAAAGGCAAGCTTGAGCAGATACCGCTGCTGTTTTGCGGCAAGACCACGCTGGAAGACATGCGCACGCTGCGCCAGTTGGTTGATGAAGGGC
>NZ_JBFULH010000061.1:0-16620 GCF_056400445.1 Pseudomonas sp. P5_B2
GGAATGCATTCCCCTGTGGGAGCGGGCTTGCTCGCGAAGGCGTCCTGTCATTCAATAGAGATGCCGGTACTCACACTCAGCGCAACAAGTATGGTATTTCGACCTTCACCGCCCCGGTCGGGCAGTCCTTTTCACAGGGCATGCAGTACCAGCATTCATCGAACACCATGTAGGCTTTTTGTGTGGCCGGGTTGATCGCCAGCAGGTCCATCGGGCAGACGTCGACGCACACGGTGCAGCCTTTGTGGGCGATGCAAAGATCCTCGTCGACCGTGACCGGCGCGTTGGAACGAAAAAAAATTTCCTGGGGCTGATAGGCCATTGGGCGGTCTCTCTTTTAATGTTGCTCAGGCGGCAAAGGCACCCACGCGCAGCCGGTCGTAGGCTTGCATTTCATCGGCGTCCAGCGGAATGATGTAAGGCTCGACGGCTTTCTTGAAACTGGTCATCTGGCCGTCGTCCCCCTTCTTCAAGTGGCAATGGCAGAACCAGTCACTGTCGTTGCGTTGCGGGTGATCGACCCGATAGTGGTAAAGCCCCCAGCGGCTTTCGGCACGGAACAATGAGGCGCGGGCGGCCATTTCGGCACAGTCGCGGATCATGCTGACTTCCATGGCGCGCATCAGTTCGTGGGCGTTGTGGGCCCTGATTTGATCGAGGTCACGCTGGATATCGTTGAAGCGTTGCAGGCCGATTTGCATCTTCTTCGTGACTTTCGGCGGTTGCAGATAGTCGTTCACAAAACGCCGCAGCTTGTACTCGACCTGAGCCGGTGGCAGACCGTACTCGCGGTCCAGCGGCGCGTAGACCCTTTGTTTTTCCGTTTCAATCTGTTCGGCATCGACCGCCGAGAACTCGCGTCCGGCCACGAAATCCGCCGCATTGGTGCCCGCAAACCAGCCATAGGTGAACGCGCCGAGCATGTAGTTGTGCGGCACTGCCGCCATGTCCCCCGCCGAGTACAAACCCTTCACTGATGTCTCGGCCCGCTCGTTGACCCACACCCCCGACGCCGAATGCCCGCTGCAAAAACCGATCTCGGAGATGTGCATCTCAACCATCTGCGTGCGGTAATCCGTGCCGCGATTGGCGTGAAACTGTCCGCGACTCGGGCGTTCGTTGCTGTGCAGGATCTCTTCGATGTTCTGGATGGTTTCCTCGGCCAGGTGATCGAGTTTGAGGAACACCGGGCCGTTGCCGCTTTCGAGTTCCTGGTGGAACTCCCACATCATCTGACCGCTCCAGTAGTCGCATTCGATGAAGCGTTCGCCTTTGTTGTTGGCGGTGTAGCCACCCAGCGGACCGGTGACGTAGGCGCAGGCCGGGCCGTTATAGTCCTTGATCAGCGGGTTGATCTGAAAGCATTCCAGGTTCGCCAGTTCGGCACCGGCGTGATACGCCATGGCGTAACCGTCGCCAGCATTGGTCGGGTTTTCATAGGTTCCCATCAGGTAGCCCGAGGATGGCAACCCCAGACGCCCGGCGGCCCCGCAGCACAGAATCACCGCTTTGGCCTTGATCACATGGAAGTCGGCGGTGCGACAATCGAAGCCCATCACACCATTGACCGCGCCCTCTTCGTCCGTCAGCAAACGGGTGCAGACCAGGCGATTGGTGATGCTGACCCGCGCCCGTTTCAATTGGCGATACAGGACTTTTTTGATGTCGTGCCCTTCCGGCATCGGCAGCACGTAGGCGCCCATGTGGTGGACCTTTTTCACCGCGTAGTCGCCGGTCTCKTCCTTTTCGAACTTCACGCCCCAGCGGTCCAGTTGCTCGATGGTTTCGAAACTGTGCGTTGCGTAGGCGTACACCGCCGCCTGATTGACGATGCCGTCGTTGGCGATGGTGATTTCCTTGGTGTACTGCTCCGGCGTCGAGTGACCGGGGATAATCGCGTTGTTCAGGCCGTCCATGCCCATGCTGATCGCACCGCTGCGTTTGACGTTGGCCTTGTCGATCAACAACACGCGCAGATCGCGATTGCGTTCCTTGGCCTTGATCGCCGCCATCGGCCCTGCGGTGCCGCCACCGATCACGACGATGTCGTATTCCTGCTCCAGCGTGCTTCTGGTTACTGAACTGTGGCTCATGCCTGCGCCCCTTTTTGCCGGTCGATCCGCAGGCGGTACTGGAAGGCATCGCCACGGTAGTAAAGGTGTTCGAAGTCCACAGGCTGGCCACTGGCATCGTGGGTCAACCGCTCGATGCGCATGATCGGCGAGCCCGGTTCGACGTTCAGCGCCTGGGTCAGGTCGCTGTCGGCCAGGACGGCGTCGATGGCCAGATCGGCGTGGCCCAAGGTCAATCCGCAATCGTTTTCGAGAATCAGGAAAATGTCGCGGGTCACCAGATCAGCCTTCTCCAGCCGCTCGCCGATGGCCTTGGGCAGGTAGGTGATTTCCAGGGAGATGGGCTCGCGATTGATCAGGCGCACCCGTTTTATCTGCGCCACGGTTTCACCTTCGGCGACCTGCAAGCGCTCGGCGACGAGTTTGTCGGCGGCGATGAATTTGAAGCTGCGCAGGCGGTTGATCACCTCGTAGCCGCGACCGGTCATGGACTCGGCAAGGCCTTGCAGGGTGCTGACGTTCTGGAAGGTTTTCGGTTTGGCGACGAAGGTGCCTTTGCCGTGAATCTTGAAGATCAGCCCTTCCTTCTGCAGATCGCCCAAGGCTTGGCGAACGGTGATGCGGCTGACTTTGAACAGCACGCCGAGTTCGCTTTCGGAAGGCATTTGGCTGTCTTGCGGGTATTCACCGTCGAGGATGCGGGCGCGCAGTACGTCACGCAGTTGGGTGTGCAGAGGGACGCTGCTGAGGGATAGAACGTTATCAGTCATGACAGATCACTTGTTATAACGAGTTATGACGTGATCTTAGAGATGCCCACTAAGGGTTGAGAAATACTGTTTGAGCATAAGGTTAGATTCGCTGCGCTATCCCTGAGTGAGCCTGCTCGCGATAGCGTGGTGTCAGCCAACATCATTGCTGACTGTACCGACGCTTTCGCGAGCAGGCTCGCTCCCACAGGTTCTGGTGCGCTGAGGGTTAAGCGATGCGTAAGGCGCGCAGGTCCAGTTGACCGTCCTTGAGCGGTGGGCACCAGTAGTAGCCGCCAGTGATCGGTCGGCTGATGCGGTACAAGCCGTCGGTGATGCCGTCTTCCAGACCGCTCATGCGCCGCAGTTGCGCTTCGAAGGCGTCGAGGGAAAAGCCGAATGCGAGGAACATAAGGCCTGCGCGATCACCTTCGATCCACGGCATTGAACGACGGACGACGAACGCCTCGGGGGCGAAGCTTTCCTGGGCGGTGCGCTTGACGTGGGCCGAGACTGGCGCGTCGTCGAGTTCTTCGTTGTCGCTCAAACGACGGCCCATGATGTTGTCCTTTTCATGGGGCGGCATCGCGTGGAAGCCTTTGAGGTCATGCTGCCACTGCTGGATCGCGGCAAAGCTGCCACCAACCAGACCGTCCGTGCCTTCGCTCAACAGTGCAGCGGCGACAGCGGCTTCGTCGTGCGGGTTTTCCGTGCCGTCTTCGTAACCGGTCAGGTCGTGGCCGGTCTTGTGGCGGAAGGTTTCGTTCATTTGCACCAGGCGCAGGGCCGGCGCCAGAGCGGTTTCGATGGCCTGGCTGCGATTGAGCAATTCACCCCGGTCGACGCCGTGCAGCCAGCACCACAAGGCATGTTGAGTCGACGGGTTATCGACACCAACCCCGGCCAGCGCCGGAAAGGCACGCAGCCCATCGACCTGCGCGTGCAACGCCTTGACCAGCGACTCCCCGAAACCGACGACAGCCRACTTCCCGTCCACCAGGCGCATCAAGTTGTCGAGCGCGACCGGCAATGCTTCGGCGGATTCGAGGGCGAAGAACATATGGCGGGCTTGAGGCGGAACGGGGGTGGCGAGAATGCCCGGCTGGTAATAACTCATATGAACTCCTTGATAAAGAGCATGGAGTTTAACCGGAGCACGCGGGTTTGTGTGCACCGTCCCGTAGCCGCTGCCGAGCAGCGCGAGATTGCGTTAGGGCAGCCGTGAATTGTGCACACCGCCCCGTAGCAGCGCGAGGCTGCGTTCGGGCAGCCGTGAATTGTGCACATCGCCCCGTAGCAGCTGCCGAGCAGCGCGAGGCTGCGTTCGGCTGCGAAGCAGTCGTATGTTCGGACTCGCGACTATTGCTGATATAGCGGCAGCGCCTGATTTACGACTGCTKCGCAGCCGAACGCAGCCTCGCGYTGCTCGKCAGCTGCTACAGGGGATCGAGTATTGGGCTTTCGTTGCGGAACGCGCTCGGGCTCATGCCGGTCCAGCGTTTGAAGGCGCGGCGGAAACTGCGCACGTCGCTATRGCCGACTTCTTCGGTGATGCGTTCAATGGACATGTCAGGGTTGGCCAGCAGTCCCATGGTGCGGGCCTGGCGTACTTGCTCCAGCAGCGTCTCGAACGTCAGCGCGTGTTCGGTGAGGCGGCGACGCAAGGTGCGGCTACTCATGTTCAGGTCGCCAGCGATTTTCTCGATATGGCTGCCCTCGGTCAGGTCCCGGGCAATGGCCCGTTCCACCGCCTGGATCAAGTCCATTTTCTGGTGCACCTGCGTGGCTTCCAGCTCCAGCAGTTTCACGGCCTGACGCAGGGCCAGGGAATGGTGATTGGGCAAGTGCACATCCAGCCAATGCGCCGAGATCACCATGCGGTTTTGCAGACAGCCGAAACGCACGTCCGGCCCCAGCAGGCGCGAATACTCGCTGAGGTAGTCCGGCGCAGCGTGCATGAACTCCACCGCCATCGGCTTGAAATCCGCCCCGACCAGCGCCCGGCCGTACACCAGCAGACTGGCGAAGAATTCCTCGACCGCAAACAACTGCACATCGGCGAACGGCAAGCGGCATTCGGCGTCGACAAACACCCGATCACTCGCCTCCTCCACGCTCGACACCACAATCCCGCCGGAGGTGTGCTGATGCCGAATGCCCAGTTCAAAGGCATCGCGCAGGGTCTTGCACAGCGACAACACATGCCCAAGCAACCCCAGCGTGCCGAGCACATTCTGCGCCCCGACCCACAAACCCAACCCCTGATTGGGCAAGACTTTGAGCGAGCGCTGAATCATCGCCACGGCCTGGCGATAGGAAATACGCTGCGCCGGATCCTGAAGATCTTCAAAGGTGAAGCCCAGCCCTCGGCACAAGCTGTCGGGGTTGACGCCTTTTTGCTCCGCGACTTCGGCCAGTGTTTGCAGGAGAAATGGCGACACGAGCGCCAGTTCAAAGGTGGGATCAATCACTTTCATTTGCATGGGGATATACATTCCGGATCAAGCTGCATTCTTATTTTTGTTACCGGTTATGTCGACGGAAGTTAGCACAGGGGTTAACGGCTGTCCGCAGAAGTCCCCCTAAATGGCCGCCAAAACCCTGCCTTGTGCAGCGCAGACAGCTTATTTCTATGTTGCGGCCCTCGTATGGACGCAGGAAAGCCCGCTAACAATAATAATGAGTACGCCCATGATCCCGACCCGCACGACATTTCCCCTACTGGTCATCAGCCTGGCCGGGCTCTGTGCCATACAGCCGGCACTGGCCACCGAGGCAGGCGTGGACAACATCGGCCCCGGCACCGACGGTTTTTTCATGTTGCCGCTGTCGCCCGACAGCCTTCCGGCCAACATGCTGGTGTTCAACCTCTACTACAACCACTACACGTCGACGAAGCTGAATATCAGCTCGCTCGGTGGCAAGGTGCCGCAAGTCGACATCGAATCCACGGCGGTCATTCCGCGCCTCGATTACCTCAGTCCGCTGCGGGTGTTTGGTGGCCGGGTGGCGGCATACATTGGGCAGCCTTGGCTCAAGCAGGAAGTCTCGGTGTTTGGCTTGCACGACACCCGCGAAGGTATGGGCGACACCACCGTCGCGCCGATCATTCTCTGGGACATGGGCCCAACCCTGACCCTGGGCGCCGCGCTTGAAATCACCGTGCCGACCGGCGAATACGCGGTCGATCGCCTGGCCAACACCAGCAACAACTTCTACACCTACAAACCGCTGTTCTCCTTCACTTGGCTGCCATCGGAAAACACCGAGATGTCGGTGAAGACGACGTACAGCTTCAACGGGAAAAACAAAGACACCGATTACGAGTCGGGGCAGATTTTCCACTTCGACTATTCGGCCAGCTACAAAATCACCGACAACCTGATGCTCGGTTTGAACGGCTACTACCTCAAGCAAACCACCGACGACAAACAGTTCGGCCATACCGTGCAGTTTAATGGCGAGGACGTGAACGACGGGGTGCGCGGGCAGGTGTTTGCGATTGGCCCGGCGTTGCACCTGACCTTTTTGAAGTACGCCAGCGCGGAGATCCGCTGGGCCAAGGAGTTTGATGTGGAGAACCGGCCTGAAGGGGAAATGCTTTGGGCCAAGGTCAGTATTCCCTATGCGTTTTAACTGAACTGACGCCTTCGCGAGCAAGCCCGCTCCCACATTTGACCGCATTCCCCTGACAGGACTCGGTCAAATGTGGGAGCGGGCTTGCTCGCGAAAGCGTCAGAAAAAGCACCAAAAAGCTTTCAGGAATACACCGGCCAGGTATCAACAATCCGCCCACCCCGAACCGCCAGCAAATCCCCAAACTGCAACAGCACCGACTCCGTCTGGGTCGGCCTTAAAAACACCTGATCTTCAACCCCCAGCCCCACCGCCGCCGAGCCATTGACTATTTCCTGATTCGAACTGCGGCCGTACAACCCGTTACTTTGCAACCCCGGTGGCGATTCGAACTCTGCCATCCAGTTTCCGCCATAGATAAAAAACGTCTCGCGCTGATTGGTGTCCCACCACGAAAACAGTCGGGACTTGTCATCCAGCGCCGGGATGTTCACCGCCCCGGCGCTTTTCAACACCGGCGTGGCGATGTAAGCGGCGGGCACATGCTCCAGCAGCGACGGCAAATCGTAATGCGTGGGTTTGAGCATCGCCGTGCCCACCGAGACTTCGCTGCTGAGTTGTTCGTGCTCATGCATGCGATAGCTCGGGCTGCCGGCCGTGTTGAGAGTCAGCCCTTCGTGCCACAGACCGGGGTATTGCTGGCGGGTGAAGTCGACGCAACGGTTGTAAATCACCATGACCTTGGCGAACAGCTCCTCGGACGACCCCAGAATCCCCGGCACACCCATACCGACAAACGGGTCGTAGCCCATAAACCCGGCGAACTCCAGGTGCTGCGGGTGCTGGCTGATCAGCGTCAGCATCTGCCGCAGCACCGCCAGATCACCGACACCGCCACGATGCAGACCCACGTCCAACTCAATGTTCACTCGTAACCGCGTACCCAATCCCTGCGCGAGTGCCAGGTATTGTTCCAGTCGCTCAGGCGTATCGAGCAACCACTGCAACTGCTTCGACGGGTCGAAAGCGCCCTTGTGCGACTGATAAAATAGTTGCGCCGAGCGCACCGGCAAAGGTTTGCCCAACAGGATGTCGGACTCGGGAAACAGTGTCGCATCATGATTGAGAAACGGCTGATGAAACGACATCAACCGCTGCGTGTCGGCGCGCTTGGCGATGTAGGTCAACAACCCAGGCGCCGGCAACGACTTCTCCACCAGCCGCAGGTGCTTGCCGCCGCGTTTAACCGACTGCATCACCACATCGATGTTGTGATCCAGCCGGTCAAGATCGATCAGCATCACCGGGCGCATCGGCCCGTGCTCTTTGAGTTCACGGTTCAGTGCACGAAAATAATCGTTGTATGGCGCGCCTCGATCACTTGGCCGCAACCACGCCCCGACACCCACCAACAACGCGCCGACGCCGGCGGTTCCGATCAGAAAGTGGCGGCGATTGAAGGCCATTAGCTCACCCCCAGGATCGATGACAAGTGCGCATTGAGAAATTTGCCGCTGGGGTCGAGCTCCTGTCGAACCTGAAGGAACTCCTGCCAGCGCGGGTACAGCGGCTGCAGGTGTTTCGCGTTGAGGGTGTGCACCTTGCCCCAGTGCGGCCGGCCGTTGTACTTCCAGAAAATCGGCTCGATGGCGGCGAAGAAGTTGTGATGATCCATCTGATAATGCTGGTGGACCGAGATCGAGCAACTGTCGCGGCCTTCGAACATGCTCAAGGGAATGTCGTCGGCCTTGACGTAACGGTATTCAATCGGAAACCAGGTGCGCAGGTCTTTGTCCCGGATCAGCTTGAGAATCTCACGCAGGCATGCCGGGCCGTGTTCGGCCGGCACTGAATACTCCATTTCGTTGAAACGTACCGTGCGCACGTTGGCGTAGATGTCGAACGAGTCGCCCACCCGGTCATCGAAGCTGGCGATGTGGCGCAAACTATTGAGCATCGTGTGGCGCAGGTCCGGGAAGTCGCTGCCGTACTTGTCGAGCTTTTCGATCAAGGTCACGAATTCGTTACCGCCCTCCTCATCTGCTGGGATCGGCGGTGTGGCCGGGTCGGTGGTTTCGTTCAGGGCGACCGACAAGGCGTAGTCGGAATGAGTGACCACTTGCATTTCCCAGTGCTGGTTTTCCCGGGTGTTCTTGTCGATGTCTTCCAGTAATTCTTCGGTCTTGGCGACCCACTGGCGTTCTCTCAAGCGATACGCCGGGCGGTTTTGCAGACGAATTTTCGTCGCCACTCCGAGCGCGCCCAGGGACACCCGCGCCGCGCTGAAAACCTCAGGGTGTCGCATGCTGTCGCAGTCCAGCACCTCGCCATTGGCGGTAACCAACTGCAGGCCGCAGACGTGGGCAGAATAGGACTGAAAGTTCTTACCAGTGCCGTGGGTCGATGTGGAAATCGCGCCAGCGAGGGTCTGGTAATCGATGTCGGCCATATTTTGCAGGGCCTGGCCGATGTCTTTGAGCGGGGTGCCCATGCGTGACATCGGCGTACCCGCGGCGAACTCGGCTTGCAGGGTTTTCGCGTCGTGATCGAGCAACCCAGTGAAATAACTCAATGACAGCAATGTGCCGTCGGTGGGCACCAGCGCGCTGAAGGAGTGCGCCGAGCCCACCGGGCGAATCTTGCCGGGGGCCTGGTGCACCACATGGGTCAACTCATCCAGATTCTTGGGCGCCAGCCGCGCTGCCGGCAGGCAACTCTGGCCCCCCGACCAGTTCCGCCAGGGAATCAGCCGCGGCGCGCGCAGAAATTCGGCCAGCGCAGGCGTTGAGCCGAGCGCGGTAAAAACACCAATGACACTCGCCCGTTGCAACAACTGACGCCGTGTTAAGTCCATCGTCATGAATCGCACCCTGCCGTTCTTATTGTTGGATGTGCTGGCCGGACATGAACGCAATCAGCGCCAGGAACTGTTCTTGCGAACACTGCATGCACATGCCCATTGGCGGCATGCCGTTGTAGCCGTTGATCGCGTGATCGAGCAGCGTGTCCGCGCCCTGCAAGACCCGGGGTTCCCAGGCTTTCTTGTCGCCGGTCAACGGCGCCCCGGCTGCCGGGTTGGCGTGGCAAAGCTTGCAACTGTTGTCATAGACCTGCGCCAGCTCGGTGTCTGCGGGCCGGGCGGTGGCCGCTTCGCTATACGTGGCCGGGCTTTTTGGTTCTTCGCCACACCCTGCGAGCAACGCCGCGAAGACGCACACCATCAGGGCAAAACAAAGGCTAGGCTGTTCAGTGAATCGGCGTGCCCGCATGGCGGTCCTCTCATTGGGTGCCCGGTCAGCCGGATGCACTGTTTTTGTTTTGATCAAGGAGAGCTCAACACTAAAGCACACCGTGTGGGCAGGTTGAGGGCATTGGGGGCCAACAAGGGGGGCTTCTGAGGCCATGACCCACGTGCCGGGAAAGTCCTGCGCGATCTCGCTGCGCCGCAAATCACCAAGATGAGTCATGACAAGCGAGGCCGAGGTCTGCTAAAACGTTTCACCAAGGCATCACCTAATCCGAAGGGGGTAGCGACATGACCACAGCCAATATTCTCGACAACCTGTTTCCGAGCCTGGCCGACATCCCGGAAAAGTACCGCCTCGACGGCCAGACCGAGCAGCGTGAGTACCTGGTCGATGGCCAACTGAAAACCTGGTCCGGGCCTCTCGCCCAGGTCCGTAGCCCGGTGTACCTGACCGGCGCGAATGGCGACGAGCAAGTAATACTCGGCAGCACCCCGCTGCTGGATGCCGACACCGCGCTGACTGCACTGGACGCCGCCGTCCGAGCGTACGACCGTGGCCAGGGCTTGTGGCCGACCATGCGAGTCGCCGAACGCATCCAGCACGTCGAAGCATTCTTGGGGCGCATGCGCCAACAGCGCGAGGCGGTGGTCAAGTTGCTGATGTGGGAGATCGGCAAGAATCTCAAGGATTCGGAAAAAGAATTTGACCGCACCTGTGATTACATCGTCGACACCATCAATGCCTTGAAGGAACTCGACCGTCGCTCCAGCCGTTTCGAGCTGGAGCAGGACACCCTCGGCCAAATCCGCCGCGTTCCGCTCGGCGTCGCCCTGTGCATGGGCCCTTACAACTACCCGCTGAACGAAACCTTCACCACGCTGATTCCGGCACTGATCATGGGCAACACCGTGGTGTTCAAACCAGCCAAGCTCGGCGTGCTGTTGATTCGACCGCTGCTGGAAGCGTTCCGCGACAGCTTCCCGGCCGGGGTGATCAATGTGATCTACGGCAGCGGCCGCGAGACGGTCAGCGCGCTGATGGCCAGCGGCAAGATCGATATTTTCGCGTTTATCGGCACCAACAAAGCCGCCAGCGACCTGAAAAAACTTCACCCAAAACCTCACCGTTTGCGTGCGGCGCTGGGCCTCGATGCGAAAAACCCCGGCATCGTCTTGCCAGAGGTCGATCTGGACAACGCAGTCAGCGAAGCGGTGACCGGCTCGCTATCGTTCAACGGCCAGCGCTGCACTGCGCTGAAAATCCTCTTTGTCCACGAAGACGTGGTCGAGGCGTTCATCGAGAAATTCAACGCCAAGCTCGCCAGCCTCAAACCCGGCATGCCGTGGGACAGCGGCGTGGCGCTGACCCCGCTGCCCGAGTCGGGCAAGGTCGATTACCTGCATTCGCTGGTGGCGGACGCCGAAAGCAAAGGGGCCAAGGTGGTCAACCCCAACGGCGGCCAGGCTCGCGCCTCGTTTTTCTACCCGGCGGTGCTGTACCCGGTGACCACGCAAATGCGCGTCTATCAGGAAGAACAGTTCGGCCCGGTCATCCCGATTGTGCCGTACCGTCATCTGGACACGGTGATCGATTACGTCCTGGAATCGGACTTCGGCCAGCAGCTGAGTATTTTCGGCACCAACCCGGTCGCGGTCGGCCGGCTGGTGGACACGTTCGCCAACCAGGTCGGGCGCATCAACCTCAACGCCCAATGCCAGCGCGGCCCGGACACCTTCCCGTTCAACGGCCGCAAGAACTCGGCCGAGGGCACGTTGTCGGTACATGACGCGTTGCGGGTGTTTTCGATCCGCACGTTGGTTGCCACCAAGTTTCAGGAAACCAATAAAGACCTGATCAGCGAGATCATCAGCGGACGCAGTTCAAGCTTCCTGACCACTGATTACATTTTCTGAGGACATAGCGACTGAGCACCTTCAGCCAACGATTGCCACCGCTGCTGCGCCGACTGCTGCGTCCGTTGCTGGACCCGTATCGGCGCTATCGCAACGCCAAACTGATCCACGCGGTGCGGGTATCGCTCGGGTTGCTGGCGACGATCCTGCTGACCACCGGCATCAATTTGCCCCATGGCGAATGGGCGTCGGTGACGATGCTGGTGGTAATCGGAGGTTTGCAGCACCACGGCAATATCGGCAAAAAAGCCGCGGAGCGGGCCATTGGCACCTTGATCGGGGCGGGTGTCGGTCTGGTGCTGGTCGCGCAACAGGCCTGGCTCGGGATGCCGTGGCTGACTTATTTCGCCATGTCGGTGGTGTGCGGGTTTTTCTCGTATCACGCCATTGGAAAGGGCGGTTACACGGCGTTACTGGCCGCCATCACCGTGTTTATCGTCGCGGGGCATGGCGACAACGCGGTCACTGCTGGCCTGTGGCGCGGGGTGGACATTTTGATCGGCATTGCGCTGGCACTGGCGTTTTCCTTCGCGCTGCCGCTGTATGCGGTTTTTTCCTGGCGCTATAACCTGGCCGATGCGTTGCGCGATTGCGCGACGATCTACGGGCGCATCATCAATGGCGAGTCGGTCAGCGATGATGAACACCTCAAACTCATGGGCCGTTTGAACACCGTGATGGTGCAATTGCGCTCGCTGATGCCGTCGGTGTCCAAGGAAGTGAAAATCTCCATGACCGAACTGGATGCCATTCAGCGCAACTTGCGGATGTGCGTCAGCACCCTGGAAATCCTCGCGAACACCCGCCCGGATACCAGCGACCCGAATGCCTTGGCGCATTTGCATTCAGCGATGACCGCGGAGCATCGACAAATCCGCGTGCAACTGAGAGGAATGGCGCGGGCCTTGAAAACCGGTGCGTCGCAACGGCTGAGCGGGCCCGTCTACCTGCCGGCGGTATCAAGCCTCGAATCGCCGGTCTACACCCCACTGGACGGCTATCGATTATTGACCCACCAGTTGGCCTCCAACATCAGCGAGATGCGCCAGCGACTGGCCAAGACCGCGCCGCGCTGGAACATCTGACGCTTACTGTGCCGCCAACTTGCGCGATTTAAAGCCCCAGCCCTGTTGCATCCCCGCGGCAGCCAGCAGAATTGCCGCCACACCGAGCCATTGCAGCGATTCCAGGCGATGGCCGAAGGCAACCCAATCGACAAAAATCGCCGCTATCGGGTAGATAAATGACAACGCCCCGGTCAGTGCCGTCGGCAGTTTTTGAATCGCGCCATACAACAGCACATACATCACACCCGTGTGGACGATGCCCAACGTCACCAGACTGGCCCAGGCGCTCGGCGCTTGCGGCAGCGCTGAAAAGTGCGCGAACGGCGCGAGCAACAGCACCCCGGTGCAGACCTGGATCAACGCGATCAAATGCGGCGGCGTCCCGGTCAGGCGCTTGATGATCAACGCGGCAATCGCATAAAGGAAGGCCGCGCCCAGCGCCAGGCCAATCCCCATCAGGTAATCATTGCCGCTCTCGCCCTGCCCGCCATGGGCACTGACAATCGCCAGCATCCCCAGAAACGAAATGCCCAGCCAGAACAGTTTCTGCAGGGTGAGCTTTTCGTTGAGGAACAACGCGGCCAGCCCCACCAACATGAACGGCTGAACGTTGTACACCGCCGTACCAATGGCAATCGACGCGCGGGAATACGACGCAAACAGCAGCACCCAGTTACCGACAATCGCCACGCCGCTGATTACTGCCAGCAGGAAGGTGGTACGGGTCAGAATGCCGGGGCGCAAAAAGCCGAAAGCCGCACAAATCAGCAACAAGGTGCCAGCCCCGAACAGGCAACGCCAGAACACCACGTCCAGCACCGGTTGCCCGGACACCAGCACGAACCAGCCGATGGTCCCGGAGATCAGCATGGCGGCGGTCATCTCGAATGAGCCACGACGAATTGATYTGTCCATCTTCAGACTCCTGTGTTTGAGCGCAAAGTATGCCAATCCGCCAGGGGGCTTCTCCAGCGCAAAAAGCAGGCTAAACTCGGTTTCTGCCTTTTTTATCAAGGCGGTTTTAATCAACTGCCTTACAGGGGTTCGCCATGACTGACGATATTGACCAAGTGCTGATCAGCGCCTTGATGGAAGACTCACGGCGCTCGCTCAAGGCGCTGGCACACCTCAGCGGCTTGTCCTCGCCCAGTGTCGCCGAGCGTTTGCGCCGTCTCGAAGAACGCGGTGTGCTCAAGGGCTACACCGTGGAAATCGACCCGAAGTGCTTCGGTTATCAACTCCAGGCCATCGTGCGGATTCGCCCGCTGCCGGGTCAGTTGCAGGAAGTGGAGCGGCAGATTCAGGCCATCCCCGAATTCACCGAGTGCGACAAAGTCACGGGCGACGACTGCTTCATTGCGCGCCTGCACGTGCGATCCATGGAACAACTGGACACCCTCCTCGACCGCCTGAACACCCACGCTGAAACCAATACGGCGATCGTCAAGAAGACCCCGGTCAAGCGCCGGTTGCCCCCGATGGCATGAGTGAAGTTTGTTTGGCATTCGCGTAGATTGAGGTTTTCCGACGAGGGATTGGCGGTTTATGAAAACTCAGGCAATGCTACTGGCGGTGCTGATGCTGGCGGGCTGTGGCACGATTCAAACGGTGGTGCGCGGTGACGAAGTGGCGGCTGACAGCCTCAAGGATCAGAAGAGCTATTGTGGTTCCGTTCCGCGAATCTACAGCGGTGTGACCTATGATTTTTGCAGTTTGAATGCGCCGCTGAAAAAAGGCCTTGATGCGCAAGACCACACCGATGCACCAGCGATTGCACTGCTCGACGTGGTCATGTCCGGCGCACTCGACACCTTGTTGCTGCCCTACACCATCTACCGCCAACAGGCCGACGGCAGCATTGTCATTGACTGAATGAGCTGARTCGCAGGCAATAAAAAACCCGCCTGAGCGGGTTTTTTACTTAAAGCCTTCGATTAATCATCGCGGCTCATGATGCCAAACAGCTGCAACAAGCTGATGAACAGGTTATAGATCGATACATACAGGCTGATGGTCGCCATGATGTAGTTACGCTCGCCGCCCTGAATGATGGCGCTGGTCTGGTACAGAATGCAGACCGAGGAGAACAGTACGAAACCTGCGCTGATCGCCAGTTGCAGGCCGCTGATCTGGAAGAAGAAGCTCGCCAGTGTCGCACCCAGCAGCACGAAGAAGCCTGCAGTGATGAAACCGCCCAGGAAGCTCATGTCCTTGCGGGTGATCAGCACGTAAGCCGACAGACCACCAAACACCAGCGCCGTCATCGCGAACGCCGAACTGACCACTTCAGCGCCGCCCTGCATTCCCAGGTAACGGTTGAGGATCGGGCCGAGCAGGAAACCCATGAAACCGGTCAGGGCAAAAGCAGAAACCAGGCCCCAGGCAGAATCACGGAGTTTGTTGGTGAGGAAGAAAAGCCCGTAGAAGCCGATCAGCACCACGAATATGTTCGGGTAACCGACGCGCATCTGCTGAGCGACAAACGCCATCACGCCGCTGAATGCGAGGGTGAGAGCGAGTAAGCCGTAAGTGTTGCGCAGGACGCGGCTAACCTCTAGCTGCTCAGCCTGCACGCTGTTATTAACTGCGTAATCCTGTTCGCGCATGGCGACACTCCTGTTGGTTTGAAACGTTCAGTCGCAAAGATCATAACAGACGCTCTGTAACAAGCCATGCAGAGAGTTTGACAGTGTGTTTCATTCAGGTATTATGGCGCCCGCAACACAAACGGAGGTGTGGCCGAGTGGTTTAAGGCAACGGTCTTGAAAACCGTCGACTGTAACAGGTCCATGAGTTCGAATCCCATCGCCTCCGCCATCTTTATACGACAAAGCCCTGATTTTTCAGGGCTTTGTCGTTTCTGGGGTTTGATGCCGACAAGTCTGCGGGTGATGTCTTCCATAGCTATCATGGACGTGTTCCAGAACTAGCGCAGCCTTACCCTTCCTTCGGCGTCCTGCCGACCGAATACCACTCCCCCTCTGCTCAGCCCCACGGCGCGACGGTTAGCTCTGCTCGAAGGAATCGTTCGTCTAGACTGATCCATCCAATAGCTGACGTTTGCGGTCACGCAAGGCTGGAGGGTGAATCATCATTACTGATTCTCGCATTTCGAGTGAAGTGCAGCGGTAGTCAGTTGTAGCTGTACGCCTATATCAATCGATAGAGGAACACGCTATGAGACTTAAACAGTTAGTAATGGTGGGGCTGGCCACCAGCGGCATGATGCTGGGAGCATCATTGCCCACGCTCACCCAGGCAGCCGACAAAAAACCCAACATTCTGTTCATCATGGGTGATGACATTGGTTGGATGCAGGTCGGGGCTTATCAGAACGGGCTGGGGTTTGACACAACACCCAACCTGGACCGAATTGCCAATGAAGGCGCCAAGTTCATGACTTACTACGCCGAGCAAAGTTGCACGGCAGGTCGCAACGCTTTCTTCACCGGCATGACGCCCTTGCGAACCGGCATGATCCCGCCGCAATTGCCCGGCAGCCCCTCCTACCTGCGACCTGGCACTCCAGCGCTCGCCAAGTTCCTGCTCGACCAGGGTTACAGCACAGGCGAGTTCGGCAAGAATCACTTAGGTGATCACCCGGATGCATTGCCGACGGCGCACGGCTTCCAGGAGTTCTGGGGCTACCTCTATCACCTGGACGCCATGCAGCAGGTCAGCTTCCCAGACATCAACAAGTCCCCTACCCAGCAGGGCTTTGCTCCACCGTGCCAAACGGAGCCAATCCCAGGGGTGGCGCCATTCCCAGGAGCAGTCAACCCCAGGACTACCACTTGTTTAACGCCACCACGGCCAGTTTTGGCCTGTGTATCCAAAGATGGTTCGTCGCAGAACCAGACCTGCAAGGATGAGGGCCCGCTGACTCTGGAGCGCTCGAAAACGGTAGATGAAGAAATTTCAGCCAAGGTTGTCGACTTCCTCGACCGCAACGATCCGAAGACGACCAACAAGCCGTTTTTTGTCTGGTACAACCC
>NZ_JBFULH010000062.1:0-16605 GCF_056400445.1 Pseudomonas sp. P5_B2
GGAATCACCTCGCCGCCAGTCAGGCTGTTTATGGCGTCGAAAAATGCCGGCATCGCTTGAGCGCGTCGGGCCAGTTCGCGCCCACCAAAACCCATACCGATGCAGCCTCGGGCCTTGCCAGTGGCGATTTGTGGTCGAAGGAAACTGGCGAGTTCATCGCGCAAGACGGCCAGCGGATGACCGGCGGCATCCAACACGGCGACAGCCAAGGGTTTAACCCCCGTTTCACGGGCGATGCGGATAGCGCYGCTGGCGATTTGGGTGGCGGTCAATAGGTCGAGTTGCGGCATGGCGTTGGTCCTCATTGAGCCCACTTGCCCAATTGGGCAACACGGTCGCGGGTGTAAAGGTCTGTCCATTTCAGCGAGTTGAAATCTGACACCTGTTTGGGGTTGTAGGGGCTTCGCTCCATGCGCACGGGCTGGCCGGACTTGTACACGGCTTTAAGGCGCGAGCGGTCTTGCAGAATGCGGATGTCGTGCAACGGCGAACCGTCGAGCAGCAGGAAGTCCGCTTGCTTCCCCACTTCGAGGGAGCCGAGGGTCTCACCGCGTGGCATGCAGCGCGCACCAACTGCCGTGGCGGCATACAACGCTTCTGCCGGTGTGAAGCCCAAGCGGGTGACCAACAGTTCCAACTCGCGAGCGTGCCACTCGCCATAAGGCGTCACCGCAAAACCGCTATCGCTGCCACAAGCGAAAGGCACCCCAGCGGCCTTGGCACGTTTGAGCACGGCCGAACCGACTTCCAGGGTCCGTGCGCAATAGCCGGCGTAGCCGGTACTGATGGCTGGATCGTGGGGTTGGCAGAAGTCCACAGTGTTTTGAGGAAACGTCATGGTCGGCGCGAGGATGGTGCCGGCTTCGAGCAAAGCTTCAATGCACGCATCGTCCATATAAAAGGCATGGAACACGAGGTCAACGCCTGCGCGGGCGGCGTACATCACGGCTTCGCGACCATAGGCGTGAGTCGCCACTTTGCAGCCCAAGCGGTGCGCCTCTTCAACCATTTCATAGGTTTCTTCAGCGGTGAAGGCGGCGATGATTTCGCCATTCGGGCGACGGTGGGTGCCGTCCATGGCGATCTTGATCAGGTCGACGCCATCCTTGGCCTGTTTGCGGATTTCCGCCAACGCTTCGCTGCGGCTGGTGACCAGGCGCGCGGTGAAATATTCCGGTGCGCCGACGCGGCTCGGGAACCAGTCATTGAGGCTCTGCCGATTGGTAATGACTCGGCTGCTGGCGGCAATGCGTGGGCCCTCGAACAAACCGGCAGCGATTGCATTGCGTATAGAGATGCTGAGCTGGCCGCTATCGCCTGGGCAGACCATGCTGGTCACGCCGGCGGCGAGCACATGTTGGGCGAAGAACATGCCACGCAGCGCGCGGAACTCGTCACTGGTCCAGATATCGATGTCTTCTTCGCTCTGCGCGTTGCCGAACGCTAGATGGGTATGCACATCCACCAGGCCCGGCATGACAAAATTATCGCCGGCGTCCATCAGGGTGTCTCCCGGTTGCGGCTGCGGCGCCAGGGCTGTCGGGCCGACATACGCCAACAGGCCGTTCTCCACGACCAGTGTTTGCTGTTGACGGGTTTCCAGGCCAGTACCGTCGAACAAGGTTTGGCATTTCAGGTGCAGGGCGTTCATGGCGTTTTCACTTTGCTGATTGTTATGCAAAGCGAGGCTAAGGCGCGGCCATGGACACCACCAGCAACTTGCATCAATGCGCGCGTATTGATGGCATCAATAGCTGCGCTACGTCAGCAGTGCCGGGGCTTTTGCAGCGATGAGTGACCTCAAGCGATGAGTATCGCGAGTCACGATGGCTGGCATCGTGATCGGCGATTTTTTATCAATCGAGTCGGGCGTCTATGGTGCGCGCTCATCATCCACAGAGATCACTTCATATGACCACCGCCACTGTAAAAACCGAACTCCTGGCGCTTGAGCAAGAACGCCGCCGAGCCCTGGTTGAGGAAGATTATTCGCGCGTCGCCGAACTGTTCGCCGATGACCTGGTGTATGTGCACACCACAGGATTGGTGCAAGACAAGGCTGACTATCTGGAATACGCAAAAAGCGCCGTGCAGTATCTGGACATTGAACGTGGCGAACTGCTGATTCGCTTTTACGGCGAACATCTGGCGGTCATGACGGGTACGCAGTGCAACACCTTGCGTAAGCGCGGTGGTGACCAGTCGATTCGCGGTGAAGGCTTTGCCACACAGGTCTGGGCGTTCGGTGCCGAAGGCTGGCAGATCAGCTCGTTCCATGGCACACGTGCGCCAAACTGAATTCGATTGCCCATCAACGAAAAACGCCGGAAACCCTAAGGTTATCCGGCGTTTTTTATGCTTCGCGAAACCTGTTAAGCGGTGTGGCCACCCAGCGTTTCGGCAATCCRGTCAGCGATGTAGTGACCGGCGTTAATGCTGTTATCGAAGCTGGAATGCTGCACGCCACCTTCGCGTTCGGTGAAGATTTTCAGCTCGCGTTTAGGGCTGTTGACCAGTTGCTCATAAGTACGCTGTGCCCACTTCAGTGGGATTTGCGAGTCCTTCTCGCCGTGGGTCACCAGGAACGGCACCTTGATGCGATCGAGTACGCCATCCAGATGCACGTTTTCGGCGATGGCCATGAACTCATCCATATCTTTTGCACCCCACACCCAGCACACGTGCGCCCAATAGTGCGGTACAGGCAAGCTGCCTTCTTTTTCCAAGCGACGTTTTTGTACATCGCGCCAGTCATGGTTCGCACCCCACACCACGCCGCAGGCAAAGCGTGGTTCAAACGCCACCGCACGCGGGCAGTAATAGCCGCCGAGAGAGACGCCTTCCAGGCCAATTCGTTTGGCATCCACGTCGCTTCGGGTTTCCAACCAGTCGACCACGCGGCTGGCCCAATGCTCGCTGTCGAAACGGGCAATCAGGTTATGCAGGCGCAGCGCTTCACCTGTGCCGGGTTGGTCGATGATTAACGATGAGATACCGCGTTTTGCCAACCAGGCCGGTAGGCCGACGCGGTATTTCATTTCTTTGGTCGAATCCAGTCCATTGACCTGCACCAGGATCGGAGCCGGACCGGTCACACCCTCGGCACGCACCAGCAGGCCGGAAATATGTTTACCCTCGTAGGGGATTTCAACGCGCTCACAGTTCTCGCGCGACAATTCGATGCCGCGTTTGAAGGTCTGTAAAAAGCGCTGGTACAGCTCAGTTCGGCCCGGTGCGCCGTGGGCCTGCAGACGTTCGCAGGTGAGGTAATAAGTGGCGGCGCGGTTGTACTTTTCGCCTGCGGACAGCAGCCGGCCATTACCTTCGTCTTCCTCAGCCAGGCCACAGAGTTTGTCGGCCATCTTCGCCCAGGTTTCGCGGAACGCCTTGGTTCCAGCAGCGTCAGGCTGCTGGGCGGCTTCCTGCAACGGCGCGCACATCTCTTCGATTTCGCCTATTCGGGCGCCCATCTCGATGGCCAGGTCGACAGAAAGATTCCACACATAATTGGTTGGAAAGTAACGGAACATGATTGTTGTTGTCCTTGTGATTGCCTTGACGTTCACAAGGCACGTTAAGGACGCGCCGACTAATGCGCCAATCGTGACTCGGGATGGGAGGTATCGCGATGGGCGATAGGAGGATCCTCCAGGTGCTGGATAAATTCGCTGATGCGTTCGCGCAGCCAGCGGTGCATCGGGTCGCCCTCGACACTGCGGTGCCAGAGCATGACCTCGCGCATGACAGGGATCTTCACCGGTGGATTGAGGATGCGCAACGGCAGGTGCTCGGCGTACAACAGCGCCAGACGCTGGTGCATTGTGGCGATGCGCTGGGTGCCTACGACCAGTTGCGGCAGGGTGTTGAAGTCGTTGGTGATGACCTCGATACGGCGGTTGAAACCATACTGGTTCATGAACCACTCTTCGATGCTCAAGTGCCGGCTGCGACCAAAACCGACGGAAACATGGCCCATGTCCATGTACTGCTCCAGGGTCAGGCTATCGCCGACCTGGGTATTGCCGTCCCACACCACGCAGACGTGTTCCTCTTCGAACAGCAGCTTGTGGGGGTGGCCGTCGATGATGTAGCGCTCAGGCACGATCATCAGATCAACCTCACCGCGAATCAGCAACTCACCGGAATTGTCGCCAGGGCCGAGCATCTCGAAGGTAATGTTGGGCGCTTCTTGATGGATCTTCTGAATCACCTGGGCAAACAGCACGCTGATCAGGTAATCCGAGGTCACCAGGCGGAAGTGCCGTTTGCTGGTGGTGGGGTCGAACACCGGCTTGGCGGTGATCGACGACTTGATCGTCAGCAGCACTTCACGGATCGGGGTGGCGAGCTCCCTGGCATAAGGCGTTGGTTGCATTTTCCGGCCGACCTGCACCAGCAGTTCGTCTTCGAAATAGGTACGCAGGCGTCCCAACACACCGCTGGTGGCGGACTGCGTCATGTGCAGGCGTTCGGCGGCGCGGGTGATGTTCTGTTCTTCGAGCAGCACATCGAGTGCGACCAAYAGGTTCAAATCCAGGTGGTTAAAACGCATCAGGAATGTCCATTTTTGTATTTATTTTCGCGATACATTCGGATGAATACATCACCGCGTCAACCCTCCCGCTGTTTCTTTTCGTCTCCCCCAAAACGCGCGCCACGTGATTTTCAGGTATCGCGTTTTCTAATAGGTCACATCCAGACACACGATTAGTCAGCTGCCAAGCCGCCCGTCAATCTTCGCAGCAGTCGGCGCCCTTGCCGACACCACCACCGGACACCCCGCGTTGCTGATGGGCCATCGAGCCTGAGGCAGCCGCGTCCGGATACTAATTTCAATGGAGTGGTAGCCATGAACATCCTTGGCCTTGATGCCCTGATCTTTGGCGTCGATGACATCCAAGCCTGTACCGATTGCCTGCGTGATTACGGCCTTGCTCCTGTCGCTGTCGACAGCAACGGCGGGCGCTTCGAAGCACTGGACGGCACCGCCGTGATCATTCGGCGGGCGGACGATCCAGACTTGCCTGCCGCCATTGGTCCGGCACCGTCGATTCGCGAAACCGTTTATGGGGTCGCCAACGCGGCTGATCTCGATGCTATCGAGGATGAATTGGCGCGAGATCGTCAGGTCAGCCGTGACGACAACGGCGTGTTGCACAGTGTCGACGACATGGGTTTTGCGATTGCTTTCCAGGTCTCTGTCCGCAGGGCATATAGCGCTCCGGATGATCTGACCAACGCCGCGGGCCATTTCCCGCAACGTCCGCTTAATCAACCAGGCATTACCCTCGACATGAGCGCTGTGCCACGCACCTTGTCCCACGTGGTGTATTTCGTCCCCGACGCGGCCAAGGCCGAAGCGTTCTATGCCGAGCGCCTGGGCTTCAGGACAACAGATACCTTTATCGGTGCCGGGCCGTTCATGCGCCCGGCGGGTTCCGATGATCACCATTGCCTGTTCATGATCCAGACCCCACCGCACATGAAGGGCTGCGAACACTTCACCTTTCACATGGGCAGCGGCACTGAAGTGTTGTTGGCCGGCACGCGCTTCGAGCAAAAAGGCTGGACCAGTTTCTGGGGCCCTGGCCGCCACCTCTTTGGCTCCAACTGGTTCTGGTATTTCAACAGTCCGCTGGGCTGCCACATCGAATACGACGCCGACATGGACAAGCACGATGACGCCTGGGAGGCCCGCCGTGCACCACTGTCGGCGGATAACTCGCAGCTGTTCCTGTTCAATTCGAAAGAAAAATGGGCACCGGGCGGCCCGCCACCCAAGCACGGCTGAGTGCGGTGTTGACCATGACCCACGGCGATTTTTTCCTGTGCCGGATGGACGAACTGGTGGAAGGGCAGGCGCGCGGTTTCGATCCGTTGCAGCGCGGAAAGGACAGTGTTTTTGCCTTGGTGCATGAGGGGCAGGTGCGGATTTATCGCAACAGCTGCCCGCATCTGGACGTGCGCCTGGAGTACCGAAAGGACCGTTTTTTGTCGGCTGACGGCCAGTTGATCGTCTGTTACGCCCACGGAGCGCAGTTCCTCCCGAGCACTGGCGAATGCGTCTACGGCCCGTGTCTGGGCCAGAGTCTGGACGCGTTGCCATGGCGTTTGGAGGAGGGCTGGCTGGTGCTGGAAATGCCTGGGTCTACCGCGTTGTCGGGGCCGGTTGAGGTATCGCGTTTGGCGATACATCGCATCCCTACTCGCGATTAGTCAAATCCCTGCTTTGACGGGAAGCTGGACCTAACGACGTAGCGCCCGGCGCTGCATCGAATCACAAGAATAAAAGTGAGTAAGCCATGAGTGCAGTGAACAAAGTTCTGATCGTGGGCGGTGGTATTGGTGGCTTGTGTGCGGCCATCGCACTGCGGCGCAAGGGCATTGAAGTCGATTTGATCGAGCTCAAGTCAGAGTGGACGGTTTACGGCGTCGGGATCATCCAACAGAGCAACGTGGTCCGTGAGATGGCCAAGCTGGGCGTGCTCGATGGTTATTTGGATGCGGCGTATGCCTTTGAAGACGTCGCCATTTATGGCCCGGCCGGTCAGCAGCTGGCGCGCATCCCGGGTCAGCGACTGGCAGGGCCTGCCTATCCGGCGAACGTTGGCATCTCCCGTTTGGCCCTGCATAAAGTGCTCAGCGAAACCGCCCTCGAACTGGGCGCCAAAGTACGCCTTGGACTCAGTGTCGAATCCCTGAAGGACCTGGGCGACAGCGTTGAGGTGTTGTTCACTGATGGCAGCAGCGGTGGTTACGACCTGGTGGTGGGTGCCGACGGTTTGTTCTCCAAAGTTCGCCAACTGCTGCTTGGCGACACTTATAAACCAAGGTTCACCGGCCAGGCGGTGTGGCGCTACAACTTCCCGCGCGATCCGCGCATCGATCACCTCGCCAATTACCAAAGCGCCGACGGCAATGCCGGATTGGTGCCATTGGCCGGCGACCTGATGTACATGTTCCTCACCTCCCATGAACCCACCAATCCCTGGATGGACCCTGCGTCCCTGGCCGAGCAAATGCGTCAGCGCTTGCAAGGCTTTACCGGCCTGATCGGCGAACTGCGTGAACAAATCACCGACAGCAGTCAGGTGGTTTACAAGCCGATGGAAGTGGTTTTTGTCGACGAACCTTGGTATCGCGGCCGCGTTCTGTTGATCGGTGATGCTGCCCATGCCACCACGCCGCACCTTGGCCAGGGGGCCGGCATGGCGATTGAAGATGCCATCGTGCTCAGTGAGGAATTGACCCGTGAAGGCAATATTGAGCAACAGCTCAAGTGCTTCATGGAACGTCGTTTCGAGCGCTGCAAATTCATCAGCGAAAGCTCGGTGCTGGCCGGCGACAAAGAGATGCAGCACGACCGGGACTTCGACCGCATTGGCTTGGTCAAGCAGATGCTCGCACGCACGGCCGAGCCTATCTGACCCAACGCATCCACAGCAGTTACCACTATAAAAACAAGAGGTTAACGCGATGGTTAGCTCCACGACTGCGACGCTTGCGCGTCGCCCGGTCCGCATGTCTGCACCCTTTGGTTTCAGTTTGGCTGCGGCGTTGGTGCTGTGCAGCCAGGCTGCCCATGCCTTTCAAGTGGATACCGGCAATCCGGATTTCAGCCTGCGTTGGGACAACACGGTCAAGTACAGCGCCGCATGGCGCCTCCAGGATCCCAGCAGCAAACTGACCGAAGGACAGGTGTCACTCAACCAGGACGATGGTGATCGGGCGTTCAAGAAGGGCCTGATCTCCAACCGCACCGACATCCTTTCCGAACTGGATATGTCCTTCAAAAACGTCGGCGCGCGCCTCAGTGGCGCGACTTGGTACGACACCGAATACCAGCAGGACAACGACAACACTGACCCGGCGCGCGCGAACGCGCGTTCGGTAGCCTATGACGAATTCACCGATGACACCCGCCACTTGCACGGCGGTGACGGCGAATTGCTTGATGCGTTCGTGTACTGGAACGGCGAGCTGGGCGATCACGCTACGTCATTGCGCGCCGGGCGCCACGGGTTGGTCTGGGGCGAGAGCCTGTTTTTCGGTGCCAACGGCATTGCCGGTGGCATGGGGCCGGTCGACGTGGTCAAGGCACAGTCCGTCCCCAATACCCAGTTCAAGGAAATCACCCGTCCGGTGAATCAGCTGTCGGGCACTTTTCAACTGACTGATGCCGTGTCGCTCGGCGCCTTCTACCAACTGGAATGGGAACAGACGCGCCTGCCCGGGGCCGGCAGTTATTTCTCCACCAGCGACACCATCGGCGAAGGCAACGAACGCTTGATCGTGGGGGCACCTTTTCCCGCGTTCCTCGGTGGCAATGCCAGCAGCCCGGCGGCGTTCTTCCATGGCAATGACAAGGAAGCAAAAAGTTCGGGGCAGGGCGGCTTGCAGTTGAAATACAGCGCGGAGACCGTCGAATACGGCCTTTACGCGATCCAGTACCACGACAAAACCCCCAAGCTGTATCTCAAGCCTTCTACAGGTGTGCCGAACTTCAGTACCGGGCAAATCGGTGAGTACTACTGGGTGTATCCGGAAGACATCCAGGCCCTGGGCGCCAGTTTTTCCACCACCGTCGAGGAATACAGCTTCGCCGGTGAAGCCTCGATGCGCTGGAACATGCCGCTGGTTTCCAACGGTCAAACCGTCCTGCCTGGCGTGGAAGCCAATAACGATAGCGACCCGCTGTACGCCATCGGACGTACTGCTCACGTCAACCTCAACGTACTGGCTTCCTTCGGGCCGACCTTCATTGCCAATGAGTCGGGACTCGTCGGTGAGATGGCCTGGAACCGGCTGCTGAACGTCACTAAAAACCGTGCCGCCCTGGACCCGAATGTCACCGATGACGGTCTCGGTTTCAAGGTGGTTTACACCCCGACCTACCGCCAGTTTTTCTCCGGTATCGATATCAGCATTCCGGTCGGCATCAGCTACTTCCCGCTGGGCAAATCCGCTGTGATCAGCGCGTTCGGCCCGGACAACGGCGGCGATATGAACATCGGCGTTACCGCCACCTACCTGGACCGCGTTACCGCAGGCCTGACCTACACGCATTACTACGGCGCCGAGGACACCAACCTCAACGGGGCCACCCAATTCAACATGAAGCAATCGCTGAAAGACCGGGACTACTTGTCTTTCTCCGTCAAGACCACGTTTTAAGAGGACTTGCGCATGACCAACCCTAAAAAGACCGGAGCCTTCAAGCTCAAAGCCCTTTGCTTCGCACTGCTGGGCAGCCTGGCCATCGGCAGCCAAGTGACCGTGGCGGCGACGGCTGAAGACGCGGCGAAATTATCAAAAAGCCTGACGCCTTTCGGTGCCGAGCGTGCGGGCAACGCTGACGGCACCATTCCCGCCTGGGACGGTGGCTACACCAAGGTCGATCCTTCGTACAAGCAAGGTGGTAAACGTTCCGATCCGTTCGCCGCGGACAAGCCGGTGTTCAGCATCACCTCGAAAAACCTCGCGCAATACGCCGGCAAACTCACCGACGGCACCAAGGAAATGTTCAAGCGTTTCCCCGACACCTACCGCATTGATGTTTACCCGACCCGGCGCACTGCCGCCGCGCCGCAGTGGGTGTATGACAACACCCTGAAAAACGCCACCCGCGCCAAACTGGTGGACAGCAGCGCCGGTCCCGTACCGCAAGGCGCGTTTGGCGGCATCCCGTTCCCAATACCCAGTAATGGCGCCGAAGCCATGTGGAACCACGTGCTGAACTGGCGCGGCACTTCAGTGGCGATGCATTTTCGTCATTACCTGATGACCGCCGATGGCAAGCAGGTGATGACCACCGATGGCAAGGCCATCCAGGAGATGCCGTATTACTACCAGGACGGATCGCCGGAGTCGTTTGCCGGTGACTACTGGATGTTCCGTCTGCTCAACGTCGGGCCGCCATTGCGCGCCGGCGAGCAGATCCTGGGTCGCACCAATATCAATGGCGACCTGTCCCAGGCGCACGTTTATCTGACCGGTCAACGCCGGGTGCGCAAGCTGCCAAATGCCTGCTGCGATACACCGACACCTGCCACTGCCGGCGTGATGTCGTTCGACGAATTGAGCGTATTCCAGGGCCGCATGGACCGCTTCGACTGGAAACTGGTGGGCAAACAGGAGATGTACATCCCCTACAACACCAACAAGGTGCAAACCGCCAGCAAACCTGAGGACCTGTTCCTCGCACACCACATGAACCCGGATTACGTGCGTTGGGAATTGCACCGGGTCTGGGTCGTGGAAGCAGACTTGGCGCCGGGTAAACGTCACCAGTTGCCGAAGGGCCGCTACTACCTCGATGAAGACACCTGGCAAGCCATGCTGGGCGACCGCTGGGACGCCAACGGTCTGCTGGCCAAGACCTTGTGGTCGTTGCCGGCAGTCCTGCCGGACTTGCCAGCACAAGCGCAATTGTCTTCGGGCTTTTATGACCTGACCTCAGGCGCCTGGTTTATCCAGAACGTCTACACCGGTTTGCCAGAGCAGTACGGCATGGTGGATCGCTACAAGGCTTCGGAGTTTTCGCCTGCAGCGATGGCGGGTGCCGGGGTTCGTTGAGTCAGGCCGGATCGCGGTTTGCGGAACGCGATCCGGTTTTTAACGGTTTTTCGAGGTCGGTAATGAACAGAATCTGTCAGGTGGTTGGTCGGCTGATGTGGCTTATGGCGTTGCCTCTGGCGATGCCGTTGAGCCTTGCGCAGGCCGCAGCGGTGGGCGAGGTGCTGAATACCCCGGCGATGCTGGTGCCGCAAGCGACATCCGCGGTGCTGCTGGATCTGGCCCGGGCGGGTTCACGCCTGGTGGCGGTGGGGGAGCGGGGTATCGTGCTGCTCTCCGATGACAACGGCGCAAGCTGGCGTCAAGTCGCCGTGCCGGTGTCGGTCAGCCTTACGGCGGTGCAGTTCGTCGACGCTAACACGGGCTGGGCCGTGGGACATGGCGGTGTCGTCCTGGYCTCCCGCGACGGGGGTGAACACTGGGTCGTGCAACTGGATGGACTGCGAGCGGCGCAACTTGAGCTGACGGCTGCCAGCGCGCAACTGCCTTCTGCCAACGATCAGGATGCAGCCACCGCGCGTGTGCAAACGGCTGAACGTTATGTCAGCGAGGGCGCAGACAAGCCGTTTCTTGCCCTGCAGTTCGTGGATGACCAACACGGTGTGATTGTCGGGGCATACGGTTTGGCCTTTCACACCGATGATGGCGGCTCTACCTGGCAATCGATCATGGGGCAAATCGACAACCCTATGGGCGCGCACTTATCCGCTATCGCTCAACAGGGAGAACACTGGTTTTTGGCCGGCGAGCAGGGTTATCTCGCTCGCTCGGACGATGCCGGCAAGTCATTCACTCAATTGGAAAGCCCCTACGCGGGCAGCTTTTTCACCCTGCAATTGCGCGATGACGGCACCTTGCTGGTGGCCGGTCTGAAAGGCAATGCGTTTTCCTCCCGCGACCTGGGCAAGAGCTTCCAGCCAGTGCCCGTGTCGATGCCGGTGTCGTTCAGTGATGCGATCCGCACCGGTGACGGCCAGTTGCTGCTGGTCAATCAAACCGGCGCCTTGTTTCGYACCAACAGCCAACCCGATGCGTTGCTCCAACCCTATGGCAAACCGCTCGGCAAGCCCGTCTCCAGTGTTATTCAGGCCGCCGATGGCAGCCTGACGCTGGCGGGTTTCACTGGGTTGACGCGCGTTTCGCCGTCAATCGCTACCGCTTCGGAGTGAGGTTATGAAGTCTTCCGACAACGCCAAGCAAAGCCTGGCGAATTTCGATCCACGCTCCGGTTCGGTGGTGGAACGCACGCTGTTCAATCACCGCCTGTGGGTGCTGCTGGTGTGTGTGCTGACCACCCTGGTCCTGGGTTATCAAGCCACCCGCATCGAGCTCAATGCCAGCTTCGAAAAGATGATCCCCACACAACAGCCGTACATTGCCAACTACCTTGAGCACCAGAAACAGCTCACCGGTTTAGGCAATGCCCTGCGTATTGTGGTGGCCAACCGACAAGGCAGTATCTACGACGCCGAGTACCTGAAAACCCTGCAGGCCATGAGTGACCAACTCTACCTGTTGCCGGGTGTCGACCGGGCTTACATGAAGTCGCTGTGGACGCCAGCCACGCGCTGGGTCGCGGTAACCGAGGATGGCCTTGATGGCGGTCCGGTGATACCCGATGACTACAGCGGCACCGCCGCCAACCTCGAGGCGCTACGCCGCAATGTGCAACGCTCCAACGAGCTCGGTCAGTTGGTGGCGTTCGACCAGACTTCCAGCATCATTTACGTATCGCTGCTGGCAACCACCGCTGACGGCAAGGCGCTTGATTACGCGGTCCTGTCCGAACAGCTGGAGAAACTGCGCAGCACCCATCAAAGCGCAAAAATCGACATTCACATCACCGGTTTCGCGAAAAAAGTCGGCGACCTGATTGCCGGCCTGAAACAGATTGTGCTGTTCTTTGCCGTCGCGATCCTGATCACCACCGCCGTCCTGTTTTGGTACACCCGTTGCCTGCGCAGCACCGTGTTGGTGGTGTTGTGCTCGTTGGTCGCGGTGGTCTGGCAACTCGGTTTGCTGCCATTGCTGGACTATCAACTGGACCCGTATTCAGTACTGGTGCCGTTTCTGGTGTTTGCCATTGGCATGAGCCACGGCGCGCAGAAGATGAACGGCATCATGCAAGACATCGGTCGTGGCATGCACCGGGTGGTGGCTGCGCGCTTTACCTTTCGCCGGTTGTTTCTCGCCGGGCTGACGGCGCTGCTGTGCGATGCCGTGGGTTTTGCGGTGCTGATGCTGATCAAGATCCAGGTCATCCAGGACCTCGCAGTGATCGCCAGCATTGGTGTCGCGGTATTGATTTTCACCAACCTCATCCTGCTGCCGGTGTTGCTCTCCTATGTCGGTGTTTCACCGCGTGCGGCTCAACTAAGCCTGAAGAGCGAACAGGCCGAACAATCCGGTCAGGTGCGCCATGGGTTCTGGCGCTTTCTTGACCTGTTCACCCATCGTCGCTGGGCCAGCCTGTGCATCGCCATCAGCCTCGCGTTGGCGGTTGTCGGCTTCCTGGTGAGCCTGCAACTGAAAATCGGCGACCTCGATGCCGGTGCGCCGGAGCTGCGTGCGGACTCGCGCTACAACCAGGACGATGCTTTTCTGACTCGTCACTACGGKGCCAGCAGTGACCTGTTTGCGGTCATGGTGAAAACGCCGGCCAGCAGTTGTGCGCGCTACGACATCCTCGCCAAGGTCGACGCCCTGGACTGGCAACTGCGCGCTTTGCCGGGTGTGGATTCGACCAATTCGCTGGCGTTGCTGAACCGTCGCATGCTGGTAGGCCTCAGCGAAGGCAACCCGAAGTGGTACGAGCTACAGAACAACCAGGCGATGCTCAACATGATCACCGCCAGTGCGCCGCGCGGGTTGTACAACGAAGACTGCAGCCTGTTGACCCTGTACGCCTACCTCACCGACCACAAGGCCGAGACGCTGACCCGCTTGGTCGACCACGTGGAAAAATTTGCCGCCGAGAACAACACCGACGAGGTGCAGTTCCTTCTGGCGGCCGGTAACGCCGGTATCGAAGCGGCGACCAACATCGTGGTCAAACAAGCCAACCGCGAGATGCTTGTCTGGGTCTACGGCGCGGTGATTCTGCTGTGCCTGATCACCTTCCGCTCCTGGCGCGCGACGCTCTGCGCGGTCATTCCTCTGATGTTGACGTCCATCCTCTGCGAAGCGTTGATGGTCTGGCTGAACATGGGGGTCAAAGTCGCCACGCTGCCGGTCATCGCCTTGGGTGTCGGTATTGGTGTCGACTATGCGTTGTACGTAATGAGCATTCTGCTGGGGCATTTGCGCCAGGGGGCGAGCCTGTCTGAAGCGTATTACCGCGCGCTGGTGTCCACCGGCAAGGTGGTGATGCTGACCGGTATTACCCTGGCCATCGGCGTGGCGACCTGGACGTTCTCGCCTATCAAATTCCAGGCAGACATGGGGGTGCTGCTGGCCTTCATGTTCATCTGGAACATGGTCGGTGCCTTGGTGTTGCTGCCGGCATTGGCGTACTTCCTGTTACCCACACGCAGCGCTAACGGCGAAGCGGTTGTACCGGTAAGTGCGACCCACGTGGCGGGTTCTGATACGTCGGTTGTTGCAAACGTTCACCACCTGCGCATTAAGGATCGCTGCCATGGTCGCTAATTCCTTCGTAGAAAAATCCACCCGACAAGCCGGATTGCCGCAATCTCTGTTGCTGCTGCTGGGAAGCTGTTTGCCGGTGCTGGGCGCCGTATTGTTGGCCCCGGTGTTGCCACGGATGCAGGCGCATTTTGCCGATGTCGCCGGCAGCGCTGTGCTGGTCCCGATCGTACTGACCTTGCCGGCATTGGTGATTGCGCTGCTGGCGCCCTTCGCCGGGTTGATCGCCGACAGGCTAGGGCGCAAACCATTGCTGCTCGCCAGCATGTTGCTGTACGTCCTCTGTGGGGTGCTGCCACTTTGGCTCGACTCGCTGCAGGCAATCGTACTCAGCCGTGCGGGTATCGGATTGGCCGAGGCGGGCATCATGACCTGCTGCACCACGCTGATGGGCGACTATTACAGCGGCGCCAAACGTGAACGTTTGTTCGCCTTGCAGATGGTCGCCACCTCATTGTCGGCGGCAGTGTTTATCGCGCTGGGCGGCTTCCTCGGGCAAAACGACTGGCGTACGCCGTTTTCGTTGTACGCAGTGGGTTTGATTTTCCTGCCGCTGATGGCCTGGCAGTTGTGGGAGCCGAAGGCTCGCCCACAGCCGGAGCAAGCAACCCACGCATTGCCGACAGGCACATTTCCATGGCGCGCGCTCACACCCATGTACGTGCTGGCGCTGTTGGCAGGTTTGAGCCTGTTTATCGTGCCGGTGCAGGTCGGTTATCTCCTCAACCTACTGCAGGTGGATGCCCCGCAACAAATCGGTATGACCATGGGCGCCAATCAACTGGGCGTGCTCGTCGGTGCACTGAGTTTTCGATTGTTCAGCGGGATGCGCGGGCAGCACATGCTGCTGATCGCCTATGTACTGGCGGGCATCGGCGGATTGTTGATGTCTGACGCCTTAAGCCATGTGCAAGTCGTGGTCGCTGTGACGATCAACGGCCTTGGCATTGGCTTGATGCTGCCGACACTGATCACCTGGATCATGGCTCAAGTCAATTTCCATCAACGCGGGCGGGCGGCGGGATGTTTTACCGCCGCCATCTTCGCCGGCGAATTTATCAGCCCCCTGGTTGTTTTGGGCRTGACCCATGGAGTCGCCACGGCGCTGCCCCATGCGTTGGCCATTGTAGGTGGGCTRCAACTGTTAGTGGCGGTGTTGTGTTTGGCCGTGCCCCGGCTCGGCGGTCTGTTGGACGACGCGAACATTGTTGTCGGTGGTAGCACCATTGGCGACGGAAACTGAACGAGGATTCTCCATGCAAGCGCTTCCTGAATTCAAACGAGTGGTCACCGGTCACGATCAGCAGGGTCAGGCCATCGTCGCCAGCAATGGGCCGACACCCAATGTGTTCCCGTTGTCGTCCGTACCAGGCACGGTATTTCATGAACTGTGGAACAGCAGCACCACCCCGGTGTTACTCGACAACGCCAGTGATCCCAGCAGCAAACCGCTACAACTCAGCCCCGGACCACAGGGCAGCGTCATTCGTGTGGTGGACATTCCACCGGACAGCATCCAGAACCAGGTCAGCGATGAAAACGCCGCAGCGGTATTCGCCGAAATTGGCCAGTCCCACGCGGGTACCGGGCAGGGCAGCACCCGGCATAAATTGATGCACCGCACGGAAACCCTCGACTACGGCATCGTCACCGAGGGAGAAGTGTGGCTGGTGCTGGATGAGGAAGAAGTACATCTCAAACGCGGCGACGTGGTGGTGCAACGCGGCACCAACCACGCATGGAGCAACCGCACCGAAGCGATGGCGCGCATGGTCTTCATCCTCCTCGACGGGCGCTTCGCTGATGAGTTGAATCGTGAACAAGGAGCATCCGTATGAAACTCGCCACCCTGAAAAACGCTAGTCGTGATGGCAGGCTCGTAGTCGTTTCGCGAGATCTGGCGTGGGCAGTGGATGCCGGCTCCGTTGCGCCCACCTTGCAACAGGCGATTGAGAACTGGAGTAGCGTGGAGCCGGGTTTGCAGGCACTTGCCAGCACACTGAATGCGGGCGAAGCGGCGGATGCCTTTGCCTTCGACCCCGCCCAAGCCATGGCGCCGTTGCCGCGCGCCTATCAGTGGTGCGACGGCTCGGCATTCCTCAGCCATGGTGCGCTGATGCAGAAAGCGTTCAACCTTGATCCCATCGACGGCGTAGAACACACGCCGCTGATGTACCAGGGCGCTGGCGACGATTTCATGGGTGCGCGCGACGATATAGCGCTGCCAAGCGAAAGCCAGGGCATCGATTTTGAAGGCGAATTTGTGGTGCTGGTGGATGACGTGCCCATGGGGTGCGCCGCCGAACAGGCGCTGCAACACATCAAGCTGATTCTGCAAATCAACGACGTCAGTTTGCGCGCCTTGGCCCCACGGGAAATGAACAC
>NZ_JBFULH010000063.1:0-16541 GCF_056400445.1 Pseudomonas sp. P5_B2
GGAGAATTGCAGGCGATCATTCAGCGCCTTGCGTCGTTCCGGGTCTTCCAGCACGGCTTTCTTGATGTGGTCCATGCCGACCCGCTGCAGGTAATGCACGGTGCGCTCGAGGTAGAAAGCTTCTTCTCGATAGAGCTGCAGGAACGCGCCGTTGTATTCGCGCACTTCTTCAGCGGTTTTCAATTTGACGAAGAACTCGGCGACTTCGGTTTTGATCCCGCCGTTGCCACCGATGTACATCTCCCAGCCGGAATCGACACCGATGATGCCTACGTCTTTGATGCCGGCTTCCGAACAGTTGCGTGGGCAACCGGAGACCGCCAGTTTCACTTTGTGCGGCGACCACATGTTGAACAGGTCATGCTCCAGCTCAATGCCCAACTGGGTGGAGTTTTGCGTGCCGAAACGGCAGAACTCGCTGCCGACGCAGGTCTTCACGGTACGGATGGATTTGCCGTAGGCGTGGCCGGACGGCATGTCGAGGTCTTTCCAGACACCCGGCAGATCCTGCTTCTTGATCCCCAACAAGTCGATCCGCTGACCGCCGGTGACCTTGACCATCGGCACGTTGTACTTGTCGGCGACGTCGGCGATGCGCCGCAACTCCGAAGGGTTGGTCACGCCACCCCACATCCGCGGGACCACCGAGTAGGTGCCGTCTTTCTGAATGTTGGCGTGGGCGCGTTCGTTGATCAGGCGCGACTGCGGGTCATCCTTGGCTTCGCCCGGCCAGGTGGAAATCAGGTAGTAGTTGAGTGCCGGGCGGCAGGTAGCGCAGCCGTTCGGGGTGCGCCAGTTCAAGTAGCTGATCGTCCCGGCGATCGTCAGCAAATGCTGATCGCGGATGGCTTGGCGGATTTGCCCGTGGTTGAGGTCGCTGCAACCGCAGATGGCTTTTTCGCTTTTCGGTTTGACGTCTGCCGCGCCGCCGACGGTGTTGATCAGGATCTGCTCGACCAGGCCGGCGCAGGAACCGCAAGAGCTGGCAGCCTTGGTGTGTTTCTTGACCTCGTCGACACTGAACAGCCCGTGCTCCTGAATCGCCTTGACGATGGTGCCTTTGCATACGCCGTTGCAGCCGCACACTTCGGCGGTGTCGGCCATGCTCATGGCTTTGTCCTGGCCTTGATGTCCTACATCGCCGATTGCGTTTTCGCCGAACATCAGGTGATCGCGGATCTCGCCGATGGCGTGATTTTCACGAATCTGCCGGAAATACCAACCGCCATCTGCCGTATCACCGTACAGRCAGGCGCCAACCAGCACGTCATCCTTGATCACCAGTTTTTTGTAGACCCCGCCGATCGGGTCGGAGAGGGTGATGGTTTCCGTGCCTTCACCGCCCATGAAGTCGCCGGCGGAGAACAGGTCAATGCCGGTGACTTTCAATTTGGTCGACGTCACCGAGCCTTGATAACGGGCGAAGCCCAATTGAGCGAGGTGATTGGCGCAGACCTTGGCTTGCTCGAACAACGGCGCAACCAGGCCGTAGGCGATGCCGCGATGGCTGGCGCATTCACCGATGGCGTAGACCCGTGGGTCGTAGGTTTGCATTGTGTCGTTGACCAGAATCCCGCGATTGCAGGGGATGCCGGATTTTTCCGCGAGTTCGGTGTTGGGACGAATGCCGGCGGCCATCACCACCAAGTCGGCGGGAATGATGTCGCCGTTCTTGAATTCAACCGAGCCGACCCGGCCATTACCGGAGTCGTGCAGCGCCTTGGTTTGCTCGCACAGGCGAAAGTGCAGGCCGCGTGCTTCAAGGGCGGTTTGCAGCAATTGGCCGCTAGTCTTATCGAGTTGCCGCTCCAGCAGCCATTCGCCGATGTGCACCACGGTCACGTGCATGCCGCGCAGCATCAGGCCGTTGGCGGCTTCCAGACCGAGCAGGCCACCGCCGATGACGACGGCATGCTTGTGGGTCTTGGCGGTGTCGATCATGACCTGGGTGTCGGCGATGTCGCGGTAGCCAATCACACCCTGCAAGGTGTTGCCGGGGATTGGCAGAATGAAAGGGGTAGAGCCGGTGGCGATCAGGAGGCGATCATATTCGGCCTCGGTGCCGTCTTCGGCGATGACCCGGCGCTTAACCCGATCAATCTCTACTACTTTGCGGTTGAGTAGCAGCTTGACGTTGTTGTCCAGGTACCAGTCGAGGTCGTTGAGCACGATCTCTTCGAACGTCTGCTCACCGGCCAGAACCGGCGACAGCAGGATACGGTTGTAGTTGGTATGGGGTTCGGCGCCGAAGACCGTGATGTCGTACAGCTCTTCGCTCAGCTTGAGCAGTTCTTCCAGGGTGCGAACCCCGGCCATGCCGTTGCCGATCATCACTAGTTTTAGTTTTTTCATCAGGTTCTCCGGGGAGCTGCGACCCGCCTCATCAGGGCTTCAGGTCTGGCTCGACAAATTTTGCGCAAACAAAAAAAGGCGTCCCGCTAGTTGCCTAGCGAGGACGCCTTTGTCCTGGTCCCGTTCTCTCGGGAAGCGCAACCTTCGTCGTTGAAGGCCGGGCTTTATGTATGTTGAAAAGGGTAATGCAGTGGTTGTGCCAAGTGCTTCAGGGCGCCGGATTTATTGGGTGGGACAGGGTTTTTAAAGATCGATGTCGAAGGTTTGTGCACCGCATCGAAGCGTGTTGCCCGGTAATGGAGCGCTTTGCCGATGGATTTGGAGCGGACTGTCAGTCTGCCATCGCGAGCAGGCTCGCTCCCACAAGGGATTCGTGAACACCGCAAATCCAATGTGGGAGTGAGCCTGCTCGCGATGGGCGCGGCGCGGATTCAGCCATGAAATACCAAAACCAGCAGCACCAGATTCAGCAGCAACGACACCAACGCCATTGTCCGCCAGACCTTCAGCGGTTCCCGTTCCAGCAACGGTCTGGGACGCACGCTCAAACTGCGGCGCTCGCCTTGTTCCAGAAGCAGCAGCCATTCCTCCGCCGTTTCAAAGCGCTGAACTGGATCCGCCGCGACGGCGCGGTCCAGACATTGCGCGATCCACTCCGGCAAATCCGGCCGATAACGATTGGCACTGACCGGTACACCAAACCGGGGGCGCTGGAACGCTTCAATTTCACCGTAGGGATAATGCCCGGTCAGCAGGAAGTACAGCGTCACACCAGTCGCGTACAGATCCTGTTGCGGGGTCGGTGCGTCTCCGCGAAAGGCTTCCGGCGCGATGTAACTCGGCGTTCCAGGCAGGGCAGAAGGTTGGTCCTCTGACAGGCCGGCGCAATACGCGAGGCCAAAATCCAGCAGGCGCAGCTCCCCGTCGTCACCCAGCAGCAGGTTTTCCGGTTTGATATCGCGGTGCAATATCTGGCGTCGATGCAGCATGCCGACCGCCCGTAGCAGGCGTTCGGCCAGATCAAGCCATTGCACGAGCGGCATGGCTCCTACCGCCGTATGCAGTTCTGCCAGCGTAGATCCGGAGTATTCTCGCATCACGTAGTACAAATGCTGACGCTGACTGGCGGCATGCACCTCAGGGAAGTGCCGGCCGGCCACGCGTTTGAGAAACCACTCTTCCGACAGCAACGCTTGCCCGGCCAGGTGATCGTCGCGTAGCGCAGCAGGCAGGGTTTTCAACAGCCAGGGTTGTTGTTGCCCGTCGCGAACTCGATACAACAGCGATTGCTGGCTGTGGCCGAGCACTCCTTCGATTTGCCAGCCTTCGAAGGATTGACCGGGTTTCAGCGTGGGTGGCAATGGCCATTGCTGTAGATGCATCAGCGCATCGCCAATGCTTGTTTCACCCAGGGCATCGACCCGCACCAGCAGGGCGCTGGCATTGTCTTGGCTGCCGGCCAGATGCGCGGCATTCACCAAGGTTTGTGCCGCGCTGTCCAGATCGGGCTGATCGCGCAGAATCGCGGCAATGGCGGTATCGCCCAACACTGCCCAAACGCCGTCGCTGAGCAGCACGAAACTCTCATTCAGGCGCAATTCGCCGTCGAGAAAATCCAGCACCAGATGTTGATCCAGCCCCAGCGCACGCTTGAGCACATGCTGCATGCCCGGTTGGTCCCAGACATGATCCTCACTGACGCGCTGCAACTGATCCGCGTGCCAGCGATACACCCGGCAATCTCCYACATGGGCCAGGGTGAAACGCCTGCCGCGCATGACCAGCGCACTGACGGTGGTCAGCAGCGGTTGCCCTCCGCCGTTGGCCTGCAACCAACGATTTTGCGCCAGCAGCAAGCGGTCCAGCGCTTGAGCGACCCCCCAGGTTTGCGGGGTGGCGTAATAATCCAGTGCCAGGGCCTGCAAGGTAGAACGGGCGGCGAGGCCGCCGTCGGCGCATTGGCTGACACCGTCGGCAATCGCGAACAGGTAACCCTTGCTCGCCGCCAGCGCCGGGGCCGGCGTCACCAGGCGCAGGGCGTCCTGGTTCTCCTCCCGCGGGCCGATGGCGCTGGCTTCGGCAAAGCTCAGTTGCAGGCTCATCGAGGGCTTAGACCCGCGCCGCCGTCACTGCAGCCGAGCCCCAGGTGGTTCTCCAGCGACGTTTCACCCCGTGCAGACCGAACCAGGCCAGAACGCCGAGGCTGGCGAACAACCACAAGGCCAATTGATAGCTGCCGGTGCTTTGCTTGATCGCGCCCATGCCAGCCGCCAGCGCAAAGCCACCGATGCCGCCGGCCATGCCGATCAAACCGGTCATTACACCGATCTCTCGACGAAAACGCTGTGGCACCAATTGGAAAACCGCGCCGTTACCTGCGCCCAAACCGAGCATGGTGCAGACGAAAAGCGCCAGCGCCGCGTAGGAACTCGGCAGATTGAAACCCACCACCGCAATGCAGAGCGCCGCGACCGTGTACATCCCCAGCAACGTGCGAATACCGCCGAAACGATCTGCCAGCGCACCGCCCAGTGGACGCATCAGGCTACCGCCGAACACGCAGGCCGCGGTGTAGTAACCGGCTGTGACCGGGCTCAGGCCGTATTGGTCGTTGAAGTAGCCGGGCAGGGCACTGGCCAGGCCGATGAAGCCGCCGAACGTCACGCTGTAGAAAAACATGAACCACCAGCTGTCACGGTCGCCCAAGGCCTTGAAGTAGTCGGCCATGGATTTGGCTTTCGGCCGCTCAGGTGCGTTTTTCGCCAGCCAGGCGAAGACGATGATGGTCAGAATCAAAGGGATCAGGGCGAAGCCGAACACGTTGCTCCAGCCGTAAGCAGCCGCTAATACCGGCGCGATCAGCGCGGCCAGAACGGTGCCGGAGTTGCCGGCGCCGGCAATGCCCATGGCTTTGCCCTGATGTTGCGGCGGATACCATTGCGAGGCCAGCGGCAGGGCGACGGCGAAGGACGCGCCGGCCATGCCGAGGAACAGGCCCAGCACCAGCGCTTGTTCGTAGCTGTGAATCCCGAGTTGCCAGGCGCCGAACAGGGCGCAGATGACGATCACCTGGCCGATCAGGCCGGCGGTTTTGGGCGACAGACGATCCGCCAGCATGCCCATGACAAAGCGCAGTACGGCCCCGGCCAGAATCGGCGTCGCCACTACGAGCCCGCGCTGTTGGGTGGTCAGGTGCAGGTCGGCGGCGATCTGCACCGCCAACGGGCCGAGTACGTACCAGACCATGAAACTCAGGTCGAAATAGAGGAAGGCCGCAAACAGTGTCGGCGTATGGCCGGATTTCCAGAAGCTTGAATTCATCGCGCACCTCAGCTGTGAAGAGTCTCGAGAAGGAGTCATGAGCTAGCAGGTGGGGCGCCTAAGGGCCGCACCACCGGCCCCGGGCTGTGGGGCCAAAACGAAAAAACGCCGCTACCTGATTCGCCAAGGGCAAATGAGGTGAGCGACGTCTTTGTCGTAGGTGGGGCAACCGCCGTTGGTTACCTGTGGTGATTACTTAGCCAGATCTGTGCCAACACTGAGCTTTTGTGGCGAGGGGGCTTGCCCCCGTCCGGCGGCGAAGCCGTCGCAAGATCTATGACTGAGAGAATGTATGGGGGCGGCTTCGCCACCCAACGGGGGCGAGCCCCCTCACCACAGTCCTTCAGCCCAACAATTCACTCATGGCAATGATCTGCTCCGCCACCTGGATCAGCTTCTGCTGCCGGCTCATTGCCTGGCGGCGCATCAGGGTGTAAGCCTCTTCCTCATTGCAATTCTTCATCTTCATCAACAGCCCCTTGGCCAGCTCGATGCGCTTGCGTTCGGCCAGTTGCTGGTCGCGGGCATGCAGCTGGGCGCGTAACGCCTGGTCACTTTCAAAGCGTGCCATGGCCACGTCGAGAATCGGCTGCAAGCGTTGCGCGTGAATGCCCTCGACGATGTAGGCACTGACCCCGGACTGGATCGCCTGGCGCATCACGCCAGGGTCGTGTTCATCGGTAAACATGACGATCGGCCGTGGCTGGTCGCGGGTCACCAGCACCACTTGTTCCATCACATCACGGCTCGGTGACTCGGTATCGATCAGAATCACGTCCGGACGCACCGTTTCGACGCGTTCGGGCAGGTCGATGGTCAGACCCGATTCGTCGATCACCTCGAACCCGGCTTCAGTCAGCGCGGCTTTGAGGCGGCCGACTTTCTTCGCGGTATCGTTGATCAGCAGGATACGCAGCATGTTTGCAGTCTCCTGTCAGCGGTGGGCGAATCGTTGCGAGCTGTCGCTCAGGGCGTGCAGCTTGAAGCTACGGGCATAACCGGACGGGTCGGAACCATCCCAGATTTTGCCGTCGATCAACTGGCTGCTGCGCAAGTCCTGACCACTGGCGGCGACACCGACGGCGCTGGCGGCCTCACGGTACAGCTCCAGTTGCTGGACGTCGCGGGCCACGCCGAGGTAATCCGGATCGTCGCGCAACAAACCCCAGCGGCGGAACTGGGTCATGAACCACATACCGTCGGACAGGTACGGCACATTGACCTCGCCGCCTGCATGGAAGCGCAACGCGTGCGGGTCCTGCCAGCGATTGCCCAGACCGTCAGCGTAATCGCCCAGCAGGCGCGGTTCAATGCAGTCGAGGGGGGCGTCGAGGTAGTCGGGCGCGCTCAACAGCTGCGCGGTGCTGCGGCGGTTTTCCGTATTTTGCTCGATGAACCGGCTGGCTTCCAGGATCGCCATCACCAACGCCCGCGCGGTGTTGGGGTATTGCTCGACAAAAGCGCGGGTGCAGCCGAGGACTTTTTCCGGGTGATCGGGCCAAATGGTCTGAGAGGTCGCCAGGGTAAAGCCGAGATTCTGTTGCACTGCACTGGCGGACCAGGGTTCACCGACGCAGAAACCATCGATACGCCCCGCTTGCAGGTGCGCGACCATTTGCGGCGGCGGCACCACCACGCTGTCGACATCCTGCAACGGATGAATGCCCTGGCTCGCCAGCCAGTAATACAGCCACATGGCGTGGGTGCCGGTTGGAAAGGTCTGGGCGAAGGTGAGTTTTGGGCGAGTTTGGTGCACGTGGCGATCGAGTGCTTCAGGACTGGTCACGCCCAACGCTTGCAAGCCGTGGGAGAGATTGATGCTCTGGCCGTTCTGGTTCAGGCCCATCAGCACGGCCATGTCAGTGGAGGCTACGCCGCCGATGCCCAAGTGGACCGCGTAAATCAGGCCGTACAGGCTGTGGGCGGCGTCGAGTTCGCCGCTGACCAGTTTGTCCCGCAGGCTGGCCCAGGACGACTGGCGCTTGAGGTTCAAGGTCAGGCCGTAGGGCTGGGCGAATCCCTGAGTCGCGGCGACCACGACCGAGGCGCAGTCGCTCAGGGCCATGAAACCGAGATTGATGTCGGTTTTTTCCGGGGCATCGCTGCCATTGACCCAGGCCAGAGGGTTGGCTGGAACTTCAATCATCAATTCTCACCTTTCATAAAAAAACGCCGCAACGGGCTGCTTGCCAGAGCAAGGCCCAGTGACGACGCCTTTGTCTTGCGACTCATTCCGCCATTGGCATGAGTGCTGATACCGGTGACGGTGCAAGGCATATGCCATCGCTCGCCGATTTTATCGCGCGCCTCGCCTGCAACCCCGATGCCCGGCTATAATTGCCGCCACTTTTCGTAGCCCAGAGTCAAACCCGCCCATGTACACCCTGGCCCGTCAGATGTTGTTCAAACTTTCCCCGGAAACCTCCCACGATCTGTCCCTGGACCTGATCGGCGCGGGCGGGCGTTTGGGCCTCAACGGCTTGCTGTGCAAGGCCCCGGCGAAAATGCCGGTGTCGGTCATGGGCCTGGATTTCCCGAACCCGGTGGGTCTGGCGGCCGGTCTGGACAAGAACGGCGCAGCCATCGACGGTTTCGCTCAGCTGGGTTTTGGTTTTGTCGAAATCGGCACCATCACCCCACGTCCGCAACCCGGCAATCCAAAACCACGGATTTTCCGCCTGCCGGAAGCCGAGGCGATCATCAACCGAATGGGCTTCAACAACCTCGGCGTCGATTACCTGCTGGCCCGTGTAGCGGCAGCCAAGTTCAAAGGCGTGCTGGGCATCAACATCGGCAAGAACTTCGACACCCCGGTTGAGCGCGCGGTCGATGATTACCTGATCTGCCTGGACAAGGTCTACGCCCACGCCAGCTACGTGACGGTCAATGTCAGCTCACCGAACACCCCGGGCCTGCGCAGCCTGCAGTTCGGCGACTCGCTCAAGCAGTTGCTCGCTGACCTCTCCACGCGCCGCGCAGAACTGGCGTTGCGCCACGGCAAACATGTCCCGCTGGCAATCAAGATCGCGCCGGACATGACCGACGAAGAAACCGCACAAGTCGCACAAGCGCTGATGGAAACCGGGATGGACGCGGTGATCGCCACCAACACCACCCTGAGCCGTGTCGGTGTCGAAGGCATGGAATATGGTGACGAGGCGGGCGGTCTGTCCGGCGCACCGGTTCGTGACAAGAGCACTAACACCGTGAAAGTGCTGGCGGCGGAACTGGCAGGTCGCTTGCCGATTATTGCCGTGGGCGGCATCACCGAAGGCAAACACGCGGCCGAAAAAATCGCCGCGGGTGCAAGCCTGGTGCAGCTCTATTCCGGCTTCATCTATAAAGGCCCGGCGTTGATTCGTGAGTCGGTAGACGCCATCGCCGCCTTGCGCTGATTGTGTAGCAGCGGTCGAGCCTGCGAGGCTGCGTCCGGCTGCGAAGCAGTCGTAAAATCAGCCCCCGCGGTCCCGCAGAGACACCGTGCAATCAGGGTTTACGACTGCTGCGCAGCCGGACGCAGCCTCGCGGGCTCGGCAGCTGCTACAAGGGAATTGTGTGGCGAAAAAGGGGTATAAAAAAGGGCTCCTCGAGGGAGCCCCTGGGCCGAAGCCCGCCGTCCGGATGGGACGTGCGTGGTTAATTCAATCAGTCATCAGATTGTCGTGTCGGAGTGTTAGGCCCTGTAATTAATCAGCCGACGGCGTGAAGTTCGTTGAGTTTGTGGATTCCCGCAGTGCCGGTCATACCGTCCCAGTTGTCGCCGCGTCCTTCTCGCCAGCCGTTAATCCAGGCTTGGCGTACTGACGGTAGAGTAAATGGGCAAAGCTCACGGGATTTGCCACCAACGCCATATTGATATCCGCGCAAAAATGCTCTTTCCAACGGATCACGCTTAAGTCTTCTCATAGGGTGTTGCCCTCACTTGTTGACTGTATTCATCGCGTAGACCTCAATCGAGGTCTGGCAGAAAAAACTCTGCCGTTGGGGCCCGCTGCCGGCGTCGCGAGCCAAGGTGTCGACGTCRTTGCGGCGTCAACCTGAGTTGAGTTCTAACCAATGCGTCACATCGAGGGAATGATCGTTTTGTCATAAGGACGTAACGATAAAGATGCTATGGCGATAAGTAACACCATGTTTGGCCCTTTTTTATCGGAAAAGCCCTGTATGATCGGCGCCCCGCAGGATGACGGGGTTAATCCTTAGTGAGAATGACTTCTGTTGCGAAGGAGCATTATTCGACGAAGGGTCGACTTATGACATTTTGTTGCATCAACTTTTTTATCTGCCTGTGCATCTAAGCTCTTCTAACCTGAGCAGCACAGGTGGGACGGCACACCTTCGTGCCACGCGGGCGTTCTTTTAGAAAAACGCCTGATTGAAAACCGGACCGGCAATGCGTTGTCGGTTCACTAGCTAAAGGCTTTGAAAATCCAATGTCCGATCAATTTGAAATCTTCCTCACTTGCCCCAAAGGCCTTGAAGGCCTGCTGATCGAGGAAGCCGTCGGGCWTGGCCTTGAAGAAGCACGCGAGCACACCTCTGCCGTGCGCGGCATGGCGACCATGGAAACCGCTTATCGCCTGTGCCTGTGGTCGCGTCTGGCGAACCGGGTGTTGCTGGTGCTCAAGCGTTTCCCGATGAAGGACGCCGAAGACCTGTACCACGGCGTGCTGGACATCGAGTGGCAAGATCACATGCTCAACGCCGGCACCCTGGCCGTCGAGTTCAGCGGCCACGGTTCGGGCATCGATAACACCCACTTCGGCGCCTTGAAAGTCAAGGACGCCATCGTCGACAAACTGCGCACCCCGCAAGGTGACCGTCCTTCGATCGACAAACTCAACCCGGACCTGCGCATTCACCTGCGCCTGGACCGTGGCGAAGCGATTCTTTCCCTCGACCTGTCCGGCCACAGCCTGCACCAGCGCGGTTATCGCTTGCAGCAAGGTGCGGCACCGCTGAAGGAAAACCTCGCGGCCGCGATCCTGATCCGTTCCGGCTGGCCACGCATTGCGGCCGAAGGCGGCGCGCTGGCTGACCCGATGTGCGGTGTGGGCACGTTCCTCGTCGAAGCGGCAATGATCGCCGCCGACATGGCGCCGAACCTGCGTCGCGATCAGTGGGGCTTTACCCATTGGCTGGGCCACGTCCCGGCGCTGTGGAAGAAACTTCACGAAGAAGCCACTGAGCGTTGCGCGGCCGGGCTGGCCAAGCCACCGCTGTGGATTCGCGGTTACGAAGCCGACCCACGCCTGATTCAACCGGGCCGCAACAACGTTGAACGTGCCGGCCTGAGCGAGTGGATCAAGATCTACCAGGGCGAAGTCGGTACGTTCGAGCCGCGTCCGGACCAGAACCAGAAAGGCCTGGTGATCTGCAACCCTCCCTACGGCGAACGTCTGGGTGACGAGGCGAGCTTGCTCTACCTCTATCAGAATCTCGGCGAGCGTCTGCGTCAGGCCTGCCTGAACTGGGAGGCCGCGGTGTTCACCGGCGCGCCGGACTTGGGCAAGCGCATGGGCATTCGTAGCCACAAGCAGTATTCGTTCTGGAACGGCGCGCTGCCGTGCAAGCTGCTGCTGATCAAGGTCACGCCAGATCAGTTCGTCACCGGCGAGCGCCGTACCCCGGAACAGCGCCAGGTCGAGCGCGAGCAGGCTGAAGTCGAAGTCACCGGCAACGATGTGGTGCCGGGCAAGTACGAGAAGTACAACAAGAACGGCAACCCGATCAAACCGGCACCGGTGGTGATCGAGCAACCGCGCTTGAGCGAAGGCGGGCAGATGTTTGCCAATCGCCTGCAAAAAAACCTCAAGGCTCTGGGCAAGTGGGTCAAGCGCGAAGGCATCGATTGCTATCGAGTCTACGATGCCGACATGCCGGAATACTCCATGGCCATCGACCTGTATCAGGATTGGGTCCACGTCCAGGAGTACGCCGCGCCGAAATCCATCGATCCGGAAAAAGCTTCGGCACGCATGTTTGATGCCTTGGCGGCCATTCCGCAGGCCCTGAACATCGACAAGAGCCGCGTGGTGGTCAAGCGTCGCGAGCGTCAGAGCGGCACCAAGCAGTACGAGCGTCAGGCCGCGCAGGGCAAGTTCGTCGAGGTCAACGAAGGTGGCGTGAAGCTGCTGGTCAACCTCACCGACTACCTCGACACCGGGTTGTTCCTCGACCACCGTCCAATGCGCATGCGCATTCAGAAAGAAGCGGCAGGCAAGCGCTTCCTCAATCTGTATTGCTACACCGCGACGGCCAGTGTTCATGCGGCCAAGGGCGGCGCACGCACCACTACCAGCGTCGACCTGTCGAAAACCTACCTGGACTGGGCGCGACGGAACCTGTCGTTGAACGGTTTCTCTGACAAGAACCGTCTGGAGCAGGGCGACGTGATGGCCTGGCTCGACGCCTGCCGTGACGAATACGACCTGATCTTCATCGACCCACCGACGTTCTCAAACTCCAAGCGCATGGAAGGGATCTTCGACGTGCAACGCGATCAGGTGCAGTTGATCGACCTGGCCATGGCGCGCCTTGCACCCGGTGGTGTGTTGTATTTCTCCAACAACTTCCGCAAGTTCGTCCTTGAGGAAAACCTCACCGAGCGTTACGCCGTTGAAGAAATCACCGCCCAGACCATCGATCCGGATTTCGCCCGTAACGGCAAAATCCACCGTGCCTGGAAAATCACGGCACGTTGACACCTGGCGGGTTGAATCCTCAGAGTCTTGATTTTTCAAGGCTCTTTGGATTCCTGCGACGCTGGTCAAATTAATGGCTAATAGCTATAACTCTTCTCACGGCCAAAGGGCTTTCCCGCACCTGGCGTTTTGAGTTGCGTCTATGTCGTTGAACGCCGTGCGCCCCAGGATCCTGGGTATTATCAGCGAAGATGCGTCGGCCTGGCTGGTCGCGCTGCTGGTATTGCTGATGGGTTGCGTTCTTACGGGGTTACTGGCCTGGTCGACGCTCAATGTGTTCCACCATCAACTCAAGCAACGCTTCCAACTGCTGGCCAGTGAGCGTTATAGCCGCATTGAAGAACGTTTCGTCGATCAGGAGCAGCGCCTCGACGGCCTGCGCCGGTTCTTCGCCAATTCCAGCTCGGTCTCCCGTGAGGAGTTCGACGGTTACACCCAAGCCCTGTTGCACCGGAATCAAGCCTATGAATTCGCGGCGCGAGTGACGCGTGCCGAGCGCGCGGAATTCGAGCGCAAGGCGCGGGACGAGGGCTTTAGCGAATTCACCATCCGTGAGCTCGTCAGCACAGGTCAACTGCAATTGGCCCCTGAACGCGATGAATATGTGGTGGTGCTTTACAGCCAGACGCAAAGTCGACCGGGATCGCTGCTGGGTTACGATTTGCTGGCCGAGTCGATGCGTCGATCAACCCTGGAACGGGCGGACAGACTGGGCACTATGGCGGTGTCGCAGCCAATGCATCTGGTCAGTGTCGAGCCGGCTTATGAGCGTGGCGTGCTGTTGGTGGCCCCGGTGATGCTGCGCAACATGCCAAGCGCCGAGGGGGCAAAACCCTACGGTTATGTCATGGCAGTGATCAGCATGCGCCAGTTGCTGGTGGATGGATTGCCGGATTCCATGCACGACTATCTCTCGGTGCGCATTCTCGACTTGTCGGACGAACAGCACGAAGTGCTCTATGAATCCTTCAACAAGCCGGCGGCCAGTCATTTGTCCGCGAGCCGGCTGTTGCGACTGGCCGATCACGACTATCAAGTCGATATCACGCCGAGCGAAGCCTTTATAAAGGCCAACCATTCCTCGGTGAAGACTCTGATGGTGCTGGGCGGGTTGCTCAGTCTGCTGCTCAGTGTGTTGTTGTACGTGTTGGTCAGCCAGCGTCAGCGTGCGCTGAAAATGGTGGAGCAGCGGACCGAGGAATTACGTGCCCGCGAGCAGGAGTTACGTGGCACTCACGGCCAGTTGCGTGGCGTGCTGAATGCGGCGACTCAGGTTGCGATCATCGCCACCGACCTGCGCGGGATCATCAATACGTTCAATGCCGGTGCCGAGCAGATGTTGGGTTATACCAGCGCCGAGGTCGTGGGGCACCTGACCCTGGAAAACCTGCACCTGCATCGGGAGCTGGTGATGCGGGCGGCGGAGTTGAGTGCGCGGTACGGCAAACCGATTCCGACCAGTCAGGCGATGTTGGTCAAAGGAGGTGAAGAGGGTGGGCACGAGGCGCGGGAGTGGACGCTGGTGCGCCGCGATGGCAGCCATTTGTCGGTGAACATGCTCGCGACTCCGGTACTCGACGAGCAAGGCTTGTGGGTCGGTCACTTGGCAATCTGCATCGACATTACCGAAGGCAAGCGCGTCCATGAGGCGCTGGCGGCGCGGGACCTGTTGTTGAAAAAACTCAGCGCCCATGTGCCTGGTGGCATCTATCAATTCATGATGGAATTCGATGGTCGCTTCCGTGTGATCTATGTCAGCGACGGTATTCGAGAGATCTATGAACTTGAACCGGAGGTGCTAACGCTCGATGCCGAAGCGATCTTCACGCGTATTCACCCACAGGACTCGACCCGGGTCCGTGCCTCGATCATGGCGTCAGCGGAGACCCTCAGCCCGTGGCGCGAGGAATATCGCGTGCAATTGCCCATGCGCGGCCAGCGCTGGGTTCGCGGTGAGGCAACCCCTGAAGAGCTTCCCGGTGGYGGTGTGCTGTGGCATGGCTACATTTCCGACATCTCCGACCTGAAACGCGTGGAAGAAGAGTTGCGCGCGCTGTCGATTACCGACTCCTTGACCGGGATTTACAACCGACGTTATTTTCAGGAACGCCTGACCACCGAAATGATCAGGGTTCAACGAGGAGGGGGCGAGCTGTCGGTGATCATGCTCGACATCGACCACTTCAAACGCATCAACGACCAGCACGGCCACGCCGTGGGGGATCAGGTGTTGCAGGCCGTGTGCGAGCGTATCGGTCGTCGGCTGCGGCGCACGGATGTGTTCTGTCGCCTCGGCGGTGAAGAATTCATGGTGCTCTGCCCGGACACCGAGAGCAAGGAGGCTCAAGTGCTGGCATTGCAGTTGTGGCAAGGGCTGCGCAGCTCACCGATCGACGGCGTCGGATTCGTCACCGCGAGTTTCGGGATCGCCAGTTCGCGTGTCGGAGAGGGCGCGGATGCGCTGTTGCTGCGCGCGGACTCAGGGGTATATGCGGCGAAGCAGGCTGGGCGGGATAGGGTTGAGGCACCGATAAGCTAACACCCGATGCGCTCCCCCATGATCGTTCCCACGCTCTGCGTGGGAATGCCTCAACGGACGCTCTTGAATGAGACGCGGAGCGTCCCTGGCTGCATTCCCACGCTGAGCGTGGGAACGATCATCTTAGGTGTTCTTTGGATCAGGTTAGAGCACCGAAGCGGTTTCCGGCAGTTTCGGCTGGCGATACAGGTCCAGCAGCACTTGATCCAGTACCGAAGACGCGCCAAACGGTGCCTTGTCGTTAAGGATCGCCACCACTGCCCAAGTATTGCCATTGACGTCGCGGCTGAAGCCGGAGATGGCGCGTACGGTGTTCAGGGTGCCGGTCTTGACGTGGGCTTCGCCGCGCATGGCCGTAGTTTTCAGGCGTTTGCGCATGGTGCCGTCGGTGCCCGCAATCGGCATTGAGCTGATGAACTCTGCGGCATACGGGCTGTGCCAGGCTGCTTGCAGCATGGCCGCCATTTCACGGGCGCTGACGCGTTCGGCGCGGGACAGGCCGGAACCGTTCTCCATCACCAGGTGCGGTGCCGTGATGCCTTTCTTCGCCAGCCACTGACGCACCACACGCTGCGCAGCCTTGGCGTCGTCGCCGTCGGCATCGGTGCGAAATTTCTGCCCCAGGCTCAGGAACAACTGCTGAGCCATGGTGTTGTTACTGAATTTGTTGATGTCGCGGATGATTTCCGCCAGGTCCGGTGAATAAGCCCGGGCCAGCAATTTGGCCCCGCTTGGGGTAGGCGCCAGCACATCCTTGCCCTGAATGCTGCCGCCCAGTTCTTTCCAGATAGCGCGCACGGCGCCGGCGGTGTAGGTCGCGTGGTCAAGCAGCGATAGGTATGTCTGGGAACTGCAACCATCGCCCAACTGGCCACCGACCGTTACAGTCATGCTGCCATCGGCCTGGGTCACCGGGTTGTAACGCACGCCACCGGTGCATTGCTTGGAGTTGACGGCTTTGACCTGGTTTTCGATGCGGATGCTGGCAATTGGCGGTTCCACCGAAATCAGAACCCGACCATTGTCGTTGCGCGCCACRAARCGCAGGGCCTTGAGGTTGACCARCAGCGAGTCGGGCTTGACCAGGAACGGTTTGTTCTCGTCATTGCCGTCATCATTGAACTCGGGCAATTGCGGTTGGGTGAAGAAATTACGGTCCAGCACCAGGTCGCCGGTGATTTGCGTCACGCCGTTGGCGCGCAGGTCACGCATCAGCAGCCAGAGTTTTTCCATGTTCAGCTTCGGGTCGCCACCACCCTTGAGGTAGAGGTTGCMGTTGAGGATGCCACCGCTGAGGGTGCCGTCGGTGTAGAACTCGGTTTTCCACTGGTGGTTCGGGCCGAGCATTTCCAGCGCGGCATACGTGGTGACCAGCTTCATGGTCGAGGCCGGATTGACCGAAACGTCAGCGTTGAAAACGGTCGGGGTGCCAGGGCCGGTGAGCGGGATCATCACCAGCGACAAGGCGCTGTCCTGCAATTTGCTGGCCTTGAGGGCCTTTTCGACGTTCGGCGAAAGCGCAGTGTTGATCGGAGCAGCAGAAACGGAGAGGGCCAGCGGAAGAATGAAACTGGCAAGCAACAATGGACGCAAAGACTTGATCATGTGCAATAAAACCCTACGGG
>NZ_JBFULH010000064.1:0-16432 GCF_056400445.1 Pseudomonas sp. P5_B2
AGCAGGAATTACGACTGCTTCGCAGCCGGACGCAGGCTTCGCCAGCTGCTACAAAGTTGCCGGCGCACCCCCAAAACAATCATCCCCTGTAGCAGCTGCCGAGCAGCGCGAGGCCGCATATGGGGTGTTTCAGGCAAACCGCGTCAGCAGGAATTACGACTGCTTCGCAGCCGGACGCAGGCTTCGCCAGCTGCTACAAAGTTGCCGGCGCACCCCCAAAACAATCATCCCCTGTAGCAGCTGCCGAGCAGCGCGAGGCTGCGTATGCGGTGTTTCAGGCAAACCGCGCCAGCAGGAATTACGACTGCTTCGCAGCCGGACGCAGGCTTCGCCAGCTGCTACAAAAATTGTAGTGTTCGCGAATCGGTAGCTGCTACCGAAGGCTGCGTCCGACAGCGAGGCAGTCGTCAAACACTTACAACCAACACGCATCCCAAAGCGGATAATCATGAACGCGCGTCACCAGTCCTGCTCGGATCGGGTTGGCCACGACATATCGAGCAAGCCACTTCACATCCTCCTCCCGCCGGACCGCACGATCGTGATATCCCTTCTGCCACAGTCGCCCCCGCCGCCCTAACGCCTGATTGACGGCAAGACTGCTTCGGCACTTTATTCGGCACATTAGCTCAGCCAAGGTTTTATCACGCAACTGCACCAGACAATGCAGATGATCCGGCATCACCACCCACGTCAAAAAATCGGCCCAGCCATCCTCTTGTACCATTCGAAATTCCTGGACAACCAACCTCCCCAAATGCCAATCAGCAAAAAACGGCTGCCGCTGGTGGACGACAACCGTTAATAAATAGATCCGCCCAGGTTCAGAAAAACGACCAATGCGCAGGTGACCTGCTTTTGAATTGACTGGCACTCCATTGCCTCCTTATCCATCGAAAAGAGACCTGGAATTTACAGCGTTGCCCGTCAGCCCGCGTGGCACCAATGACCACAAAATATAAAAGCCATAACGCGATCTGTAGCAGCTGCCGAGCAGCGCGAGGCTGCGTTCGGCTGCGCAGCAGTCGCAAAATCAATACATGCGGTGTATCAGTCAAACCGCGCATGCAGGAATTACGACTGCTTCGCAGCCGGACGCAGGCTTCGCCCGCTGCTACAAAGAGTGCGTCGCCACATCAGGTCTGTTTGCCAGTAAACTCTCCCCCCTTTAGCCGCCATCATTTCCCCCGCGGCCATCACCTTATTTCCTACGGAGTTCACCTTGCGTCTGTTCCACACCTCCGACTGGCACCTCGGGCAGAATCTGCACGGCCAGGAACGCGATTTCGAGCATGCCTGTTTTCTTGAATGGCTGTTGCGCCAGCTGAAGCTGGACCAGCCCGATGTGCTGTTGATCGCTGGCGATATCTTCGACACCGTCAACCCGCCGGTCAAAGCCCAGGAACGCCTCTACGATTTCATCGTCAGCGCCCACGAGCAGCAGCCGTTGCTGACCATCGTGATGATCGCCGGCAATCACGACTCCGGTTCACGGATCGAACTGCCCGCGCCGTTGATGCGGCGCTTGCGCACCCATGCGCTCGGTCGGGTGCTGTGGCTCGATGACGGTCAACTGGATGCCGAGCGCCTGTTGCTGCCGTTGCCCGATGCCAGCGGCGAGATTGCCGGCTGGTGTCTGGCGCTACCGTTCCTGCGCCCTGCCGAAGTCACCGGCGCGCAGTTGGGCGACAACTACTTGCGCGGGATTGGCCAGGTTCACGAATGGCTGATCGAAGCGGCCAACGCCAAACGCACACCCGGTCAGGCGTTGATTGCTATCAGCCACGCGCACATGGCCGGCGGTTCGGTGTCAGAAGATTCCGAGCGCAGCCTGATCATCGGCAACGCCGAAGCCCTGCCCGCCAGCCTGTTCGGGCCGAGCATCAGTTATGTCGCCCTCGGCCATTTGCACAAGCCGCAGAAGGTCAATGGCGAAGAGCGCATTCGCTATAGCGGCTCGCCGATTCCGCTGTCGTTCTCCGAGATCGGTTATCAGCATCAGATTCTCGACATCACCCTCGATGGCGAAACCCTGGTCAGCGTCGAACCCAAGCTGATTCCACGGGCAGTCAATTTGCAACGCATCGGCCCGGTGCCGCTGGCAGACATCCTCCTGCAACTGGCTGATCTGCCCAACATCGATTTGCTCGCCGACATCCAGCGTCAGCCGTGGCTGGAAGTCCGGGTCCGCCTCGACGAGCCACAACCTGATTTGCGCCACCAAGTTGAAACCGCCCTGCAAGGTAAAGCCGTGCGTCTGGTGCGCATCGCCGCCGAATACGCCGGCAACGGCAGCCATGAAGGCGTCGATGACGGCACTACGCTGGTCGAGCTGGACCAGCTCACGCCTCAGGAATTGTTCAGCCGCGCCTGGCAAGACAACTACGGAAGCGAAGTCGATGAGCAAACGCTGAAGGACTTTGCCGAGTTGCTACAGGACGTGCTGATGGAGAGCGAACAGCCATGAAGATCCTCGCGATCCGCCTGAAAAACCTTGCCTCCCTGGCCGGGCCGTTTGAAATCGATTTCACCGCTGAACCGTTAGCCAGTGCTGGTCTATTCGCGATCACCGGGCCGACCGGCGCCGGTAAAAGCACCTTGCTCGATGCCTTGTGCCTGGCCCTGTTTGGCGCCGTGCCCCGTCTGAGCAATGCCCAAGTGTCCGCCAAAGCGCCGGACGCCGATGGCGAAATCAGCACCGGCGACCCCCGAACGTTGCTGCGTCGCGGCACCGGCGAAGGCTACGCCGAAGTGGATTTCGTCGGCATCGATGGGCGTCGCTATCGTGCGCGCTGGGAAGCCAACCGCGCCCGGGAAAAGGCAGGCGGCAAGCTGCAAGCCAGTCGCCAGAGCTTGCGCGACATCGATCAGGATCAGCTGCTGGCCAGCCAGAAAGTCGAGTTCAAAACCCAGCTCGAATCCGTACTGGGCCTGAACTTCGAGCAGTTCACCCGCGCCGTGCTGCTCGCCCAGAGCGAATTCAGTGCCTTCCTCAAGGCGAACGACAACGAACGCAGCGAGCTGCTGGAAAAACTCACCGACACCGCGCTGTACACCCGCCTCGGGCGCCGCGCGTTCGACAAGACCAAAGAGGCGCGCGAAGCGCACAAGCTGTTGCAGGACCAGGCCACCGGTGTGACGCCGCTGGCACCCGAAGCCCGCGCCGAACTGGATCAGCGCTTCAATGAGTCGCAGCAGCAACTCAAGACACAGCAGGCGCAGTTCAAGCAGCTTGAGTTGCAGCACACCTGGCTCAAAGACCTGCGCCAGTTGCAGGACGAACAGCTGAGCGCCACTGAACAACTGACCGGCGCGCAACAGCATTGGGACAGTCAGGTCGGTGAACGCCTGAAGCTGACGCGCCTGGAGCAGTTGGCCCCGCAACGGCACCAGTTCGCCCGCAAAACCGAACTCACCGCCCAGCTCACACCTCTGGCCGCGCAGATTCAGCTGCACACACAACAGCAACAGGAACTCAGCGAGCGCCAGACTCAACTCGAACACAGCCTGAGCAGCGCCCACACCGCGTTGACCGAAGCGCAAAACCAGCATACCCACAGCGCGCCGTTGCTGCGCCAAGCCTTTGAAGCACAAAGCACCCTCGCCCGTCTGGTCAAGGACACGAGCGTCAGTGCCGATCTCAAGCAGCAAGCCGAATTGGCCTGCACTCAGGGTCAGAGCACGATTCAAGGTTTGCTTGATCAGCAAAAAATGGTTGCCCAACGCCTGCAACGCATCGCCGGGGAGCTTGAACACAGCACACCTTTGGCACCACTGAGCGAGGCATGGACCGCCTATCGCGATCGCCTGCAACAGCTGATGTTGATCGGCAATCGCTTGAACAAGGGCCAGACCGAACTGGCGGCCCTGGAGCAAAGCGCAACAGGCGCAGCCGAAGAATTGGCAGCACAAAAGCAACAGCTGGAAGTGCTCTACAAAGAGGCTGGTGCTGAACCCGAAGCCGTGGCTGAACAAATCCAGTTGCTCGGCAATCTGTTGCAGGACAACCGCAAACAACTGCGAGCCTTTGAAGAGCTGACGCGACTGTGGGCCAGTCATCAGGAGCTGGACACCCGCGCCGCCGAGCTTCAACAGCGCTATCAGGCGGCGTTGCAAGAGCGTGACCGCCTGATCCGCGAAGGCAGCGAAGCCAAAGCCGAACTGACCCTTGCCGAGCAGACACTCACCGTCACTCGCGAACTCCTGGAGCGTCAGCGACTTGCTCGCAGTGAAACAGTCGAACACCTGCGCGAACTATTGCAGAACGACCAACCCTGCCCGGTATGTGGCAGCGCCGAGCACCCATATCATCAGCCAGAAGCGCTGTTGCAAAGCTTGGGTCGCCACGATGAAAGCGAGCAAGCCAATGCCAAGAAAGCAGTCGACGCCCTCAATGAAAAAGTCATCGAACTGCGAGCTCAATACAGTGGAGTCATCTCTCGACTCAATGAGCTGAAACAGCAGCAGGAACACCTTTCGACGCAGCAGCAGAGCTTGGCGCCAAGCCTTGAGGCACACCCGCTATGGGCGCAGTTACTGGTCCAGGATGTCACTAAACGCGATGCCTGGCTGGCACAGCAGAGCAGCCAGTTGAACCAAAGCATCACTCAAGACGAACAGCGGCAAACCGCCCTGCTCACCTTGCAGCAGGACGCCGCGCGCCTTCAGCAACAATTGCGCAATGCCGAAACCGCGAGCCAGCAAGCAGCGCAGCACTTGAGCAATCAACAACGTGAATTAAGCAGCGATCGCCAGCGTCTGGATCAAGAACTGAGCGCTTTCAGCACCCTGCTCCCGAGCGACACGCTGGAAGCTTTGCGCAATGAGCCGGCCGCGACGTTCATGCAGCTCGACCAGCAGATTGCCCAGCGTCTGGAGCAACTCGACCAGCAACGCGATGAACTCAGCGAACAGCTGCAACGTCAGCAGGCGCTGGAGAAAGAACAGGACCGCCAACAGACCCGCGTTCAGCAATTGGAAGCCGCCCGACAGCAGTTCGATGCCCTCGCCGTGCAACAGCAGGCCTGTCAGCAAACCCTCGCTCAATTGTTGGGCGAGCACACCAGTGCCGAGCAGTGGCAGCAGCAACTCGATCACGCCATCGAACAGGCACGCACGACAGAATCGACGGCCAATCAGGAACTGCAAACCGTACGCACGCGCTTGGTGCAATTGGCGGCCGAACTCAAGGCCCGGCAGGAACGCTCGCAGGCACTGGAAACCGAGGACCGAGAGTTGAGCAGCAAGATCGCCGATTGGCGCGCGCAGCATCCGGAGCTGGATGACGGTGGTCTGGACGCATTGCTGAGCATCGACGATCAACAGCTCGGCGAACTGCGCCAGCAATTGCAACTCAGCGAAAAAGCCATCGAACAGGCCAAGGTCTTGGTGCAGGAGCGGGACAAGCGCCTGCTCAGCCACCAGGCGCAGCACAACGGCCATCTCGATGCCGAGCAACTGGCCACCGCGTTGACCGAACTGCAAAGCCTGTTTACCGTCAGCGAACACCGTTGTGCCGAGCTTCGCGCCGAACAGGCCGAGGATCAGCGCCGGCAAAACGCTAATCAGGCACTGGCGCAACAGATTGCCGACGCCTACACCGAGTACCAACGCTGGGCGCGTTTGAATGCCCTGATCGGTTCGGCCACCGGCGACACCTTCCGCAAGATCGCCCAGGCCTACAACCTCGACCTGTTGGTGCACCACGCCAACGTGCAGTTGCGGCAACTGGTGCGCCGCTATCGTCTGAAACGTGGCGGCAGCATGCTGGGGTTATTGGTGATGGACACCGAGATGGGTGATGAGCTGCGTTCGGTGCACTCGTTGTCGGGCGGCGAAACGTTCCTGGTGTCACTGGCGCTGGCCCTGGGCCTGGCATCAATGGCGTCGAGCACGCTGAAAATCGAATCGCTGTTCATCGACGAAGGCTTCGGCAGCCTCGATCCGGAATCCCTGCAACTGGCCATGGACGCGCTGGACGGCCTGCAAGCTCAGGGCCGCAAAGTCGCGGTAATTTCCCACGTGCAGGAAATGCATGAACGGATTCCGGTGCAGATTCAGGTTCGTCGTCAGGGCAATGGCCTGAGTACCTTGGAGGTGAAATGAATACGTTGTATTCCTTCCGCCGCTGCCCGTACGCCATGCGTGCGCGGATGGCGCTGCGTTACTCCGATGTGCCGGTAAACATCGTCGAAGTCAGCCTAAAGGCGAAACCCGCAGAGATGCTGGCGTTGTCCAGCAAAGGCACGGTGCCGGTGCTGAGTGCTGATGACCGGGTGATTGATGAAAGTCTGGCAATCATGCAGTGGGCATTGGCGCAAAATGACCCGCAGGACTGGCTGCTCAAGGATGATCCCGCCGGACAAGCGCACATCGCGGCCCTGATCGAGTCGAACGATCTGACCTTCAAAGTGCACCTGAATCGCTACAAATACGCCGAACGTTATCCAGAGCAGCCGATGGAGGTTTATCGGGCCGAAGGTGCGGTGTTTCTGCGTCAGCTTGATGAGTTACTGGAGGGGCGCGACTACTTGTTAGCGGAACATCCAAGCCTGGCGGATGTAGCGTTGATGCCGTTTGTACGGCAGTTTGCGCATGTCGATCGCGAGTGGTTCGCGCAGACGCCTTATGTGCGGTTGCAGGGCTGGTTGCAGCGGTTTCTGGAGTCGGACCTGTTTACTGGCGTCATGCAAAAGTAGGCATACCCCCGATCCCTGTAGCAGCTGGCGAAGCCTGCGTTCGGCTGCGCAGCAGCCGTAAAATCAGCGCATGCGGTATATCAGACAAATCGGGTAAGCAGGATTTACGACTGCTTCGCAACCGAACGCAGGCTTCGCCAGCTGCTACAGGTGCGTGTGATTCAGGCAAACACTTCACACATCTGCAACACCGAGCAATCCACCTGGAACGGCCCGAAGAAATCATGCAGGCGCTTAATAGGCGGATTTCCCGCCAGCAACCCGAGCGCCCTCTGCGTTTCAATATTCCGTGCGAGGCTGTGATTGGCTTCGATGGCGCGAGCCACGGAGCCCGCCGAGCCCTGCCCGATGCCCAGCAACGAAGAGCCGTTGGTGATGAACGCCAGGAAGGCAACTACCCAAAGTCTGCGCCCTTTCATACCCCGACCACTCCCACCAGTTCTGCATGCTCGCCCACGGCGTTTTGGGCGCGGTGTTCGAACTGAATGGCGGGATAAGCGACTTGAATCGGTGAATCTACGGTGCGCTGCGATTGAGCCGAAAGGCTGACGAGCAGCACCAGGATCACGTATAGACCGATGGCCAGATAGGCGCCGTGTTTGGCAAAAGTGAGGATTGAGCTGGCCATGGTGTTCTCCGTGGGCATGTTTCGATGCCCACAGAATCAATCAAAAAAGCTGGGGTAACCACTCAGGGTTATCCATAGTGACCATCAGCTTCGTTGATCATCAAGCCAGTCTATTTCAGTCTTCGATAAAACTCATCATGCGCTCGCGGGCAGCCTCCGGCTCGTCTGGAACGGGCTGGACATCCGAAAGTATGGGGGTGGAATACAGAAAAAGAAGCACCACTGCCACGCGTATCGCCATGTTGTCGATCCTTGTTATTAGAGTTGGAATCAAAAACCGAGCGCCAAATCTAAACGCGGGACCAGGTGATATCAAGGTGTACAGGGATGGCAATGTAATGCTGTCGTAAACGCGTTATGCAGGAGCGACATCACTCAGGTTTCTCGAAGCTTTTCAGCTTGATCGACGCAAGTGACTTCGCTCCTGCATAAAAGGTGCAGGGTATGAAGGTCAGGCTTGGGTTTTGTGATCCAGGGCGGCGTAGAACTTGGCGCTCTGTTGCAGGTATTTCTGGGTGTAGCTCTGGGCGTGGGATTTTTTGTCGCTGATTTCGACGTTGGCACTGGCTGGCAGAGCAACGGAGGCGGAGATGGCAGAAGCAGCGATGACAGAGAAGAGGTTGAAGTTCATGGCGGTATTCCTCGCATTCAGTTGGCTTGCTTGCCCGGTGGGGCCGTGAAGCAAACTTAACCTTCGACTGTTCGCGCCTGAAATCCTTTGTAGCACTAGCAAATATCAGCGTCATTAATACAAGGATGCAGGCCCCATCAACCGGGGCCTGCGGCCTATTGACGCAGCAGAAACTTGAGATCGCTCGGCGCGTCCATCGGCACTTTCTGCACGGTTTTACCCAACAGACCGGTCTTGGCATCGCGTTCGACGACGACAATCTGGTTGCTCTTCTGATTGGCAATCAGCACGAACTTGCCACTGGGATCGAGGCTGAACTCGCGCGGATGGTCGCCTTCCACGGAACGTCGTTGCAGTTCCTTGAGGTGACCGGTCACAGGGTCAATGGCAAACACCAGCAATTGATTGGCGGTACCACGGTTGCTGACGTAGAGGAACTTGCCATCCGCCGAGGCATGCAGTGCTGCCGCCGCTTTATCGGGCGTGGGCTGGCCCGCCGCCAGGTCGACCATTTGCGTTTGTTCAAGTGTGCCATCCTTGTAATCAAACACGGCCACCTGCGCGCTCATTTCCATGGTCAGCCAGGCATGTTTGCCGTCGGCGCTGAACAGCAAATGACGCGGCCCGCTGCCTGGCGGCAACTGCACGGACGCCGGTGTGGCGGGCGTCAACGGCAGGTCCGGATTGGCCTTGGGGTCGAAGCGGTAGACAAAGACCTTGTCTGCCCCCAAATCATTGGAGAACACGTAGCGGCCGTCTGGCGAAGAAACCGTCGAGTGCACGTGCGCCGACATCTGCCGCTCAGGATTGACCCGACTCGCTGGATGACTGCTCATCTGCACCACGGTTTTGAGTGTGCCGTCAGCGCCGACCGGCAACACCGCAAGGGTGCCACCCGGATCTTCAGCCACCGAATAGTTGCTGACGAACAGATGACGGCCGTCGCCGCTGAGGCTCGAATGCGTTGGTTCGTTGCCCAGGCTCTGGACCTGATTGATCGGGCTCAGCTCCTGGGCCTTGGAATCAATTGCATAACTGCTGACGCGCCCGACCGGATCTTTCTGCCCGGGGCCGTTTTCATTTACTACGAACAGGTAACGCTGATCCTTGGACACAGTCAGCCAGGACGGGTTTTCGCTTTGGACCACTTGCAGTGGCTTGGCGTCAATCTGCCCGGTGGAACTGTCGAAATTCAGGCGATAAATCCCCTGACTCTGACCCGCCGTGTAAGAACCCACGAGCAACTGATACTCGTCGGCGGAAGCCGCTTGCATACCCATGGCTCCGACACTGATGGCGATCAACAGCGGCCAGGGATTATGCATTCTCAGGCACATCGTCCTCGTCGTCATGACCACCGATTGCGGTCAGGCACACCAGACGATGTTCGCCGGAATCACCAGTGATCAACCAACTTTGCAGGGTTGGATCGAAGGTGGCTGCCTGAACCTGCGCCGGGGTGAACTCCCAGTGCTTCGCCGCTCGCCCATCCATGCACTCGATGTGCAGGTTGTCGACTTCATCGAGGGAGAATTCGAACGCGTGCAACCCGTCGATTTCCACCATGTCGCAGTGTTCGAGGGTGTTGAGCAAGGTATCGGCTATGTCAGTCATGGCGATCAATCTTTGAAGGGGAAAGATGCCATGATAACTCAATGTGCGGGCGGCCAATGCTGACCATCCCACACACAACACCGAGCCCATGTAGGAGTGAGCCTGCTCGCGATAGCGGACTAATAGCCAACATTGATGTTGAATTTTAGATCGCCATCGCGAGCAGGCTCACTCCTACAGGGTCTGTGTTTAACCGTTAGAGGGCTTCTCGGGATGGCTGTCCATCCACCAAGCGCTGGATGCGCAGCGGATTGCCATTCTTCAATGCGTCCGGCAGAAGATTGTCCGGGTAGTTCTGGAAGCACACCGGGCGCAGGAAACGGTCTATCGCCAAGGTGCCCACGGACGTACCGCGCGCATCGGAGGTCGCCGGGTACGGCCCACCGTGGACCATCGAATCGCAGACTTCCACGCCTGTCGGATAACCATTGAGCAGAATCCGCCCGACCTTTTGCTCCAGCAAAGCCGTCAATTCTCCGAACTGTTCGAAGTCCGCCGGATCGCCAATGATCGTCGCCGTCAGCTGGCCATGCAGGCCGTTCAACGCCGCCGTGAGTTGCGCCTGATCAGCCACTTCCACCACCACAGTGGTCGGGCCGAACACTTCTTCCTGCAAGACTTCATCGCCGTTGAGCAACAGGCTGACGTCGGCCTTGAACAACTGTGGTTGAGCCTGATTACCCTGTTGCGCGTTACCGGCCAGGTGCGTGATGCCGGCATGCGCGAGGAGTTTTTCCAGGCCTTTGCCATAGCTGCTCAAGGTCCCGGCGTTGAGCATGGTTTGCGCCGGCTGATCGTTGATCAACCCGGCAACCTGCTGCACAAACGCGCTGAACTGCGCTGAACGAATCCCGATCACCAGCCCGGGATTGGTGCAGAACTGGCCACAGCCCTGGACCACCGAGGCGGTCAGGTCGCGGGCGACCGTTTCAGCTCGGTTCTGCAACGCATGCGGCAACACGATCACCGGGTTGATGCTCGACATTTCGGCGAACACCGGGATCGGCTGTGCCCGTGCTGCGGCCATGTCGCACAAGGCGCGACCGCCCTTCAGCGAACCGGTAAAACCAACAGCCAGAATCGCCGGGTGCTTGACCAGCGCTTCGCCGACCCCGCCACCGTAAATCATGTTGAACACACCGGCCGGCATGCCGGTGTTTTCCGCGGCCCGCAGGATCGCGTCAGCCACCCATTCGGCCGTGGCCATGTGACCACCGTGAGCCTTGAATACCACCGGGCAACCGGCCGCCAGGGCTGAGGCGGTGTCGCCGCCGGCCGTTGAAAACGCCAGGGGAAAGTTGCTGGCACCAAACACGGCCACCGGGCCGAGGCCGATGCGATATTGGCGCAAGTCCGGACGCGGCAGTGGCGTGCGTTCCGGTAACGCCCGATCAATGCGCGCACCATAGAAGTCACCGCGACGCAGCACTTTGGCAAACAGGCGCATCTGACCGCTGGTGCGGCCGCGCTCGCCTTGAATGCGCCCGGCGGGCAGTGCGGTTTCGCGGCAGACCACGGCAACGAACTCGTCACCCAACGCGTCCAGCTCATCAGCAATGGCATCGAGAAACTGTGCACGGCGTTCCGCACTCAAACTGCGATAGACCGGGTAAGCGGCAGCGGCAGCCTTGGCAGCGGCGTCGACTTCTTGCGGGGTTGCCTGGAAGAAATCGTGCGGCAACGCTTCGCCGGTGCTGGCGTCAACGCTCTGCAGTTTGAGCGAGCCGGCCGCGCTGCGCTGGCCACCGATGTAGTTGTGTCCAAGAATCTGAGTCATGCATGTCTCCTTATAGGGTGCCGACGGTGCCAGGTACGAACGCCGCTTCAGCTGGCGCAATGCCGTTGATCAACGGTGCGCCGAACTCGGCCTGGCTGATCTCGAAAATATCACCCGGTTGGGTGCGCACGCCATCGGCGAATGACAAGGTCGCGGTGCCGAAGAAATGAATGTGCACATCTCCCGGGCGCAGGAACTGGCTGTACTTGAAGTGGTGGTACTCAAGGTTTTCCAGGCTGTGGCACATGTTGGCCTCGCCGCTGAGAAATTCGTTCTGCCACAGCACTTCACCATCGCGCAGGATACGGCTGGTGCCAGCCAGGTGTTGTGGCAATTCGCCGACCCGAAGTTCCGGGCCGTAGCTGCAACTGCGCAATTTGGAGTGGGCCAGGTACAGGTAGTTTTTACGCTCCATGACGTGATCGGAGAACTCGTTGCCGACTGCATAACCGAGGCGATATGGCTTGCGATCATGGCCAATGACGTAGAGGCCGCTGAGCTCGGGTTCTTCGCCGGCGTCTTCGGCGAATGGCGGCAGCGGGAACGGCTTGCCCGGTCGAACGACGATGCTGCCGTCGCCCTTGTAGAACCATTCCGGTTGTACGCCGGCCTGCCCTGCTTCCGGTTTGCCGCCCTCCACTCCCCATTTGAAAATGCGCATGGTGTCGGTCATTGCCGCTTCGTCACCGGCGTGTTGATGCATCTTGTCCCGGGCCGAGGCACTGCCCAAGTGGGTGAGGCCGGTGCCGCTGACCAGCATGTGCGCCGGGTCCGGGTGATCCAGCGGCGGCAGGATGCACAACGTGGCCAGCAGTTCGGCATAGTCGTGGCTGATGCCCAGGCCCAGGGCTTTCACCTGCTGCTGCAGATTCGTGCCCGCCTCGATTGCTGCCAATGCCAGGTCACGAACGGTGTGTGCGCCCTGCACTTCACGGACCAGATCGTCCTCGACAACGCCCACGCGGCGCTCGCCGTTACTCAATTCGAATTGAACCAAACGCATGATTTTCTCCTGTAAACCCAATTCTTCAATACACCGCCGAACTAATGTGGGTGTTGTCCTTAAGTGCGGGTGGCGCCACGCGCGCTGGCCGCAAAATGATCCGCCGGCAGCACATGCTTGCGCTCCAGCAACCGATAGACCACGCCCGTCAACACCAGCCCGAACACCATCACGCCGGACAAGAAATACAGCCCCGACGCAAGATTTCCGGTGTATTCCTTCAGCGCACCAATCACGAACGGACCGATGTAACCGCCGAGGTTGCCCACCGAGTTGATCAACGCGATGCCAGCCGCCGCACTGGCCCCGGCAAAGAACCGGCCCGGCAAGGTCCAGAACACCGCAGTGCAGGAAAACAGTGCAAACGCCACCAGGCAAAGGGCTGCCAGTTGCAACACCGGCACCGTCAGCCAGGCGCTGAGGAACAAACCAATGGCACCCAGCACATACAGCACGGCGAGGTGACCGTAGCGGTCATTCAAGCGGTCGGAACTGCGCGGAATAATCAGCAAGCCGACGATCCCGAAGATGTACGGCACCGCCGAGACGAAACCGGTGACCAGGTCGGTGCCGCCGAACTGTTTGATCAGCGTCGGCAACCACAGACCCAAACCATAAATGCTCAACGTCACCGGCAGGTAAAACAGCGCCAGCAGCAACACACGCTTGTCTTTGAGCGCATGCAACGGATTGCCGTGACGGGTCTGGCCGTATTGCGCAAGGTCCTTTTTCAGTTCGCCGGACAGCCAGTCCTTTTCAGCCTGGTCCATCCATTTCACCTGTTGCGGGCCGTCAGGCAGGTAACGCAACACCGGCCAGGTCAGCAGGATCGCTGGCGTACCGATGACGATAAACAGCCACTGCCAGCCGTGCAGACCGAGGGTGCCGTCCATGCCGAGCAAGCCGCCGGACACCGGGCCGGTGATCATCATTGCGATAGGTTGGGAGAGGATGAACAGCCCGAGGATCTTGCCGCGATGGCGAATCGGGAACCACTGGGTGATGTAGTACAGAACGCCCGGGAAGAACCCGGCTTCCGCCGCACCCAGCAGAAAGCGCATCACGTAGAAGCTTTGTGGCCCCTGAACGAAGGCCATGCCGATGGTGATGGCGCCCCAGGTGACCATGATCCGCGCAAACCAGCGGCGCGCGCCGAAACGGTCGAGCATCAGGTTGCTGGGGATTTCAAACAGGAAGTAACCAATGAAAAACAGCCCGGCACCCAAGCCATAAGCRGCGTCTCCGAGGCCAATGTCGGCACCCATGTGCAACTTGGCGAAGCCTACGGCGGAGCGATCCACATAGGCGATCAGGTACAGCAGGATCAGGAAGGGAATCAGTTTCAGCGTGATACGACGAATAAGCCGCAGTTCCTGGCTCATGAGATCGGTCTCCGATTGTTGTTGTTATAGAACCTCGGGGGCCGCCTCTCGCCAAAAATCGCCAGGGCCATCCCTCCGTTGAAATCGACTATATAGTAATACTATTTATCCAACAACACTTCCAAACAGCCTGATTTGCGCTTATGTTAGGCCGCAGATTTACCAGAATAGTCATACAATAAGAGAATCGATCATGTCTGATAAGAAACCCACCCTGCGCTCCGCCCAATGGTTTGGCACCGCCGACAAGAACGGCTTCATGTACCGCAGCTGGATGAAGAATCAGGGCATCGCCGACCACCAGTTCCATGGCAAGCCAATCATCGGCATCTGCAACACCTGGTCGGAACTGACCCCGTGCAACGCGCACTTCCGCCAGATCGCGGAGCACGTCAAACGCGGGGTGATCGAGGCCGGTGGCTGGCCGGTTGAATTCCCGGTGTTCTCCAATGGCGAATCCAACTTGCGCCCTACCGCCATGTTCACCCGCAACCTGACGAGCATGGACGTCGAAGAAGCCATTCGCGGCAACCCGATTGATGGCGTGGTGTTGCTGACCGGTTGCGACAAAACCACCCCGGCTCTGTTGATGGGCGCGGCCAGTTGCGACGTCCCGGCCATCGTCGTCACCGGCGGGCCGATGCTCAACGGCAAGCACAAAGGTCAGGACATCGGTTCTGGTACGGTGGTTTGGCAGCTCAGCGAACAGGTCAAGGCTGGCACCATTACCATTGATGACTTCCTCGCGGCCGAGGGCGGCATGTCCCGCTCGGCCGGCACCTGCAACACCATGGGCACCGCGTCGACCATGGCCTGCATGGCTGAAGCGCTCGGCACTTCCCTGCCCCACAACGCGGCGATTCCAGCGGTGGATGCGCGGCGTTATGTGTTGGCGCACATGTCCGGCATGCGCGCGGTGGAGATGGTTCGCGAAGACTTGAAACTGTCGAAAATCCTCACTAAAGAAGCCTTCGAAAACGCTATCCGCGTCAACGCGGCCATTGGCGGTTCGACCAATGCCGTGATCCACTTGAAAGCCATCGCCGGGCGTATCGGTGTGGACCTGGAGCTGGACGACTGGACCCGCATCGGCCGTGGCATGCCGACCATCGTCGACCTGCAACCGTCCGGACGCTTCCTGATGGAAGAGTTCTACTATGCCGGTGGTTTGCCCGCCGTGCTGCGCCGCCTCGGTGAAGCCAACCTGATCCCGCACCCGAATGCCTTGACCGTCAACGGCAAGACCCTCGGCGAGAACACCAAAGACGCGCCGATTTATGGTCAGGACGAAGTGATCCGCACCCTCGACAACCCGATTCGCGCCGACGGCGGCATCTGCGTATTGCGCGGCAATCTGGCGCCACTCGGCGCGGTGCTCAAACCCTCCGCGGCCACGGCTGAACTGATGCAGCATCGCGGCCGGGCCGTGGTGTTCGAGAACTTCGACATGTACAAGGCACGGATCAACGATCCGGAGCTGGACGTCGACGCCAATTCGATCCTGGTGATGAAGAACTGCGGTCCGAAGGGTTATCCGGGCATGGCCGAAGTCGGCAACATGGGTTTGCCGGCCAAGCTGCTGGCGCAAGGCGTGACCGATATGGTGCGCATCTCTGACGCGCGCATGAGCGGCACCGCTTATGGCACCGTGGTTTTGCACGTCGCGCCGGAAGCGGCAGCGGGCGGACCGTTGGCGGCTGTGAAAGAAGGTGACTGGATTGAACTGGACTGCGCCAACGGACGCTTGCACCTGGACATTCCCGATGCTGAGCTGGCGGCGCGCATGGCTGATTTGCAGCCACCCCAGAAAATGATCCTGGGCGGATATCGTCAGCTGTACATCGACCATGTGCTGCAAGCGGATCAGGGCTGCGATTTCGACTTCCTGGTCGGCTGCCGCGGCGCAGAAGTCCCGCGCCRCTCCCACTGATYACCACCGTCAAAATGTGGGAGCGGGCTTGCTCGCGAAGGCGGCGTGACAGTCAACATCTGTGCTGAATGTTAAACCGCCTTCGCGAGCAAGCCCGCTCCCACATTTGCTTTGCACCTGCCTCAAGATCCCGTCGCGCCTGCTATCATGCGCAACACCCCCTCGCACAGGACCGCGCCGTTCCCCATGGATTACCGCAAACCGTCCGACCGTAAAAGCATGCACTCGCGCATTGTCCAGGAACTGGGCATGCAGATCGTTTCCGGGCGTTTCAAGCCATGTGACAAACTGCCCGCCGAAGCCCTGTTGTGTGAGGAATACGCGGTCAGCCGTCCGGTGTTGCGCGAAGCCACCCGAGTATTGGTCGCCAAAGGTCTGGTGTATTGCCGTCCGCGCGTTGGCACAGTGGTCAAGCAGCGCAAGGAATGGCACATGCTCGACCCGGACGTTTTGCATTGGTTGATGCAAAGCAGCCCGCAAAATCAGTTTTTCGATTTGCTGACCAGTGTGCGCAGCATCATCGAACCGGCTGCGGCCGCCCTCGCCGCGCAGTTCGCCACGGATGCAGACATCGCATCCATCGGCGAAGCCTACCAGCGCATGGAGGCCGCGCCGACGCCGGAGGCCTTGCTGCAACCTGATCTGGATTTCCACAGCCGGATCGCCGATGCAACCCACAACGACTTGCTGGCCAACCTGTGCAACATGCTGTCGGTGGCAATTGCCGAAGCATTGAAGCACTCCAACCAGCGGCCGAACCTGCATGAAC
>NZ_JBFULH010000065.1:0-16052 GCF_056400445.1 Pseudomonas sp. P5_B2
GGTTTTACCATTTGCTACGGCAGCGGATTATGGCCGTGGCTCATCACCAGCTCGTTGCTGGGCCTGTTGTTGAGCAACCTTCTGTGGGGCTGGACGGTCACGGCCACCAGTTGGCAACCCACGTTTGCCGCCTTTGTTTCGTTGCCGGCGGCGATGGTGCTGATGTTTGGCGGCGGCTGGAAGGTCACAATCAATGGCGCAATCATGGGCGCCGTGTTCGTCACTCCGATGTGCTTGTTGATCGTCAATTACGTCTGCCTCCCCCTCGGATTGCCGGCGGTGATCGGCAATGTCACCGGCATGGCGGTCGCCAGCGTCGGCGCTTTTCTGCTCTGTCATTACCTGCCGAACCTGGTGAAGTCCGACCCACCCAAGAAACCGTGCCCCCCTGTGCCCGTACCCGCAATTACCAAAACGCCCGATTATGGTGTCGTATGGAGCCTGCGCCGGGTGTTGGCCGACTTTTCGGAAGCTCCGTTCTTTGGCAATGAATGGGCCAGTCTCGGTTTGATAGCAGGCGCTTTGTTGGCTTACACCTTGAACCCCACCAGCCCGGTGTATGGCACCGGCTTGCTGCCCCAACTGATCGCCGCGCAAGCGTTGACCTCGGCGTTAGGAGTAGTGATCTGGCGTCAGCAATGGATATTGCGCGGCTGGTATCCCACCTACGTACCGTTGGTGTCAGTCGTACCAGCGGCCGTTCTGACGTACGGCGGCAGCTGGCAGGTCATCGCCTCAAGCGCACTGCTGGGGGCATTGATTGCGCCACCACTGGCATGCGCGATTGCCAAGCGGTTGCCGGCCTACATGCACAGTTTCATCGGCAATGTACTGGCCATGGCTATCAGCACGCTGCTGATCATTCCGTTTATCGGACTGCTGGTAGCCAGCTGACGAACGTTGCGACTGGGCTGTATCACGGACTTAGGTCCGGGTACAGCCACATCTCATAACAAGCTAATGAGGTATCACATGGCCCTGCCCAAACTGGCCATTGCAGCGCTCGGCGGCACCGTGAGCATGCAAGCCAAGAACGCTGGCGAAGGGGTAATCCCGACCGTCAGCGGTGAAACCCTGCTGGCCTCGGTGCCAGAGTTGGCGACCTTGGCACGGGTCACCGTAGAAACGCTCGGACTGTTGCCCAGTGCCTCACTGGATTTCGACTTTTTGCTGAGTGCCCTTTCCTGGGCGAATGTTCAAATCAGTCAAGGTGCGGTGGGTATTGTCATTACTCAAGGCACAGACACCCTCGAAGAAACAGCCACATTTTTCGACTATTTGTGGGACCACGACGAGCCGTTGGTCCTGACCGGCGCCATGCGTTCGGCAGCCCAGGCAGGGGCCGATGGTCCGGCAAATCTGCTGGATGCTTGCCGGGTTGCACTGGCTGAAAGCAGCCGTCAACGAGGCGTTTACGTAGTGATGAACGGACAGATTCATTCAGCGAACGCCGTCCGCAAAACCGATTCATTGGCATTGCAGGCGTTTTCTTCCCCCATCGTTGGTCCTGCCGGCATGGTAATGGAAAACGCCGTCAACTTTCTGCGCCTGCCAGTCCGGCGCAGGGTCTTGCCGTTGCCCCAGCTGACCACACAGAAAATTGCCCTGCTGGAAGCGTCGCTTTGCGCCGATACCCTGTTAATCGAGAACATCCTCGAACTGGGTTACGACGGACTGGTGATTGCGGGTTTCGGTGCAGGACACGTTGGCGCGAGCTGGGCGGATGTAATTGAAACCATCGCCAGAAAAATCCCTGTCATTGTTGCCACCCGGACAGGTTCCGGCTCCACGGCTCAATCAACCTACGGATTTATTGGCAGCGAGATGGACCTGATCAGTAGAGGTGCATCGATGGCTGGATTTCTCTGTCCACGCAAAGCCAGAATCCTGCTGTGGCTGCTCGTAGGCTGCCAGCGACAAGATGAACTGGCGCGTTTTCTCGTTCAAAACTGACAAAAAAAACGCTTAAAAAAAGGCCTGCATTTGCAGGCCTTTTTAATTTGTCTGTCTCGTCCTGAATAAGGTTTACACCTGCTCCAGGACTAGACATCCGAAACGTTCGACTTTTTTGGAACGCTTATGGCTTGTGCGCCCGGGCCAGGAATTCGTGAGATTGCATTTCCAGCAGGCGGCTGAGCGTGCGCTGGAACTCGAAGTTCAGGCGACCACCGGTGTAGAGATCTTTGAGCTCGACTTCGGCAGAAATGATCAGCTTGACGTTACGGTCGTAGAATTCGTCGACCATGTTGATAAAGCGACGGGCGATGTCGTCAGTGGTGACGCTCATCTGTTCGACATCGCTGAGCAACACGGCATGGAAGATCTTGCCCAGTTCGATGTAGTCGTTCTGGCTACGCGGGCCATCGCACAGTTCGCGGAAGTCGAACCAGGCCACGTCGTCGCACGTGCGTACGGAGCGGATGGCGCGATTCTCGATCATCAGCACGTCGTTCTCGACCGCGGCCGTGCATTCCGGCGTCAGCGCACGGAAGCTCTTGCGCAGGCTGTCCTGAGCGGCGGCGTCCAGAGGAAAGTGGAACAGCTCCGCTTGCTCAAGATGACGCAGGCGGTAATCGACGCCACTGTCGACGTTGACGATGTCGGTGTTCTGCTTGATCAGCGCGATGGCCGGCAGGAAGCGCGCGCGTTGCAGGCCGTCCTTGTACAGACCGTCCGGCACGATGTTCGACGTCGCGACCAGGGTCACGCCATTCTTGAACAGCTCTTCCATCAGCGTGCCGAGGATCATCGCATCGGTGATGTCGGAGACGAAGAATTCATCGAAGCAAATCACTCGCGCCTCGTCGGAGAAACGCTTGGCGATGATGGTCAGCGGGTTTTTTTCGCCGCCAAGGGTCTTCATCTCCTCGTGCACACGCTTCATGAAGCGGTGGAAGTGAGTACGGGTCTTTTCCTTGAACGGCAGCGCTTCGAAGAAGGTGTCGACCAGGTAAGTCTTGCCGCGACCCACGCCGCCCCAGAAGTACAGGCCCTTGACCGGCGCCTGCTCTTTCTTGCCAAACAGTTTGCCGAGCAGGCCCGGTTTGTTCTGCGAGGCCGCGACCAGATCGTCGTACAGTCGCTGCAAATGGCGCACAGCAGTTTCCTGCGCAGCATCATGGAAGAATTCCGGGCGCTTCAGATCAGCTTGATATCGTTCTAGGGGCGTCATAATTCGTTAGCAAGGCAACAAAAACGGGCCGTCACTGTAGCGACGGCCCCGGGGAATGGCAATCAGCCCTTGGTCGGGCCGAGCCGCTGATTTATTCCTGAACCGGTGTCAGTGCAACGCGCAGGGCATCGATGGCGACGTCGCGAGCCGCGCTGTCAGCGAATTCCGGGCTGTCCGCCACGCACTCGCCTTCCAGCCAGACGCTGAAGCTCAGGTCTTCGCTGCGCACGTCCAGAGGCTGGCCCGCTTGCAGTTGTTTGGTCACTTGCCCGGCGGTTTTGCCGTCGGCGAAGTTGCGCGACAGCAKCAGTTGCTCGCCATCAGCCGCCAGCAGGCGGAAGCGGAAGCGCCCGTCGTCTTCACGGAAGCTGACGAAACGCGCGGCTTTTGCGGCTTTTTTCTTGGTGGCAGCGGCGACTTGAGTCTGCGCCACGAAAGAACGCAGGCCGACCGCTTCACGCAGTTCGTTGAGGAACGGCGTCGCCACGGCACGGGCTTTTTTGGCGCCGACTTGCAGCATGTCTTCCAAGTCCGCCGGACGTTCGATCAGTTGGTAATAACGCTCGCGGGATTCGCCCAGCTCGCTGTCAAGCAAGTGGAACAGGCGATTCTTCGCCTCCCCCCAACCCAGGCCCTGCAACAATTCGCTGCGGAACTCGTCGGACTGTGCCGGCGTAGCAAACGCTTGAAACAGCGTAAACAGGTGCGAGTTGTCCGGGTCCTTGGCTTCGCCCGGCGCGCGCGAATCGGTGACGATCCGCGAAATCGCGTCCTTCATCTCTTTGGCGCTGCTGAACAACGGGATGGTGTTGTCGTAGCTCTTCGACATCTTGCGACCGTCGAGGCCTGGCAGCGTGGCGACGCTTTCYTCAATCAGTGCCTCGGGCATKGTGAAGAATTCTTTGCCCTGACCAAACAAGTGGTTGAAGCGCTGACCGATGTCGCGGGCCATTTCCACGTGCTGGATCTGGTCGCGACCGACCGGCACCTTGTGCGCATTGAACATCAGAATGTCTGCGGCCATCAGCACCGGGTAGCTGTACAAGCCCATGGTGATGCCGGCGTCCGGGTCTTCGCCGGTCTCGACGTTCTTGTCCACCGAGGCCTTGTAGGCGTGTGCACGGTTGAGCAAACCCTTGGCGGCGACGCAGGTCAGCAACCAGGTCAGCTCGGGGATTTCCGGAATGTCGGACTGGCGATAGAACGTCACGCGGTCCACATCCAGGCCACCGGCCAGCCAGGTCGCGGCGATTTCCAGGCGCGAGCGCTGGATGCGCAGCGGGTCATCGCATTTGATCAGGGCGTGGTAGTCGGCCAGGAAATAGAACGAATCGGCATTGCTGTCACGGCTGGCGACGATCGCCGGGCGGATGGCGCCGGCGTAGTTGCCCAGGTGTGGCGTGCCGGTGGTGGTGATGCCGGTGAGGATACGGGTACGAGTCGTCATGGGTAATCGCTTGTCAGACTGCAATCAATTCGAAAGACGCGGCAGGATCAGATCCTTGAGATCGGTCAGCTTGCCATGAAAAAAGTGTCCGCATTCTGCCACTTTCAGCAGCTCATGGGGTCGCTCGAGTTTTTCGGACCAGTCGTAAACCAGCTGCGGATCGATCACTTCGTCGGTTTCCGGCTGGATCAGAGTCAACTCGCCCTGCTGCGGCAGTTGGTGCTGATCGCCCAGGCGCATGACCGCAGGTGCGACCATAAACAAATGTTTCAGTGATTCGCCCTTGGCTTCCAGGCGTCCGCCGAGACTTGCTGCAACAAAACCGCCGAACGAGAAACCGAGCAGGGTCAGTGGCAAGTCCGGGTGCTTGGTCCGCAGCCATTCGGCGACGGCTTGAGCATCGTCGACTTCACCAGTGCCCATGTCGTGCGTGCCTTGACTGGCACCGACGCCACGGTAATTGAACCGCAGGGTAATCAAACCGGCATCGCGCGCGGTGCGCTGCAGGGTCGATACCACTTTATTGAGCATGGTGCCGCCTTGCACCGGGTTAGGATGGCAGATGAGCGCAATGCCGCGGGGCTGCTCGCTATCAAGATAAAGGGCTTCCAGTTGACCCACCGGGCCATCAATCACTACAGGGGTTTCGCGCATAAGCAAGGAAGGAACTCCGTGACCTCGAATCGGGTCGACTCGTCTAGCAAATTGTCTGTGCCAATCTATTGCGAGTGAATCGCGGTATACAGCGCAGGTTCGAGCCGTTAACGTAAAGCAAAGCCGTTTATAGAGGAAGGACTCGTGGAACACTCGCTCTTAGTTTGGTTGTTACCGACTCTTGCCCTGGTTGTGGGTGTCGCCATTGGATTCCTGATCGCTCGCCTGGTGCCGAACGCCGCGCCCAGCAGCACGCAACGTCAGCTGGATGACATTCAGGAACGTTTCGACAGTTATCAGAACGAAGTGGTCACCCACTTCAACAGCACTGCAACCCTGGTCAAGAAACTGACTCAGAGCTATCAGGAAGTGCAGGAACACCTCGCCGAGGGTGCCAACCGCCTGGCCTTGGACGAGCAGACTCGCCAACGCTTGCTGGCCTCTCTGCACGCCGATGCGGCGGCAGCCCCACGCGAACGCCTGACGCCGCCGCGCAATCAGGAACCGCCTCGCGACTACGCCCCCAAGACCCCGAACGCGCCGGGCATGCTCGATGAGCATTACGGCCTGAAGAAGTAATCAGGATTCGCGCATTACACAAAAGCCCTCGGACGAGTCTTCGTTCGGGGGCTTTTTTGTTTCTGAAGGTTTTGTGTCTGTTCTGGCGACACAAAAAAGCCCGCCCGATCTGTTGAGGATCGGGCGGGCTCTTTTTTTACGCCTGGGGTTCAGTCAGGTTGGTAAAGGTAAAACTGTTATTACTGAGGATACTGCTGACCCGGAATCGCTTTCAAGTTGACTTCAACTCGACGGTTCTGTGCCCGACCATTGGCATCGCCGTTGCTGGCAATCGGATTATCCGGGCCGGCACCGCGAGCCGAGAGGTTGGCACCACTCACACCTTGCGAAGTCAGGTACGTCGCCACGCTCTGCGCACGACGCTGGGACAGGTCCATGTTGTGCTGGCGGGCGCCGGTGCTGTCGGTGTAACCAACGATTTCGATCTGGTTCTGGTTGAACTCCTTGAGCGAGCCCGCCAGGCTGTTCAACGGCTGATAGAAGCCTGAAGCGATGTTCGCCGAATCGGTTGCGAACGTGATGTTACCTGGCATGATCAGTTTGATCTGATCGCCTTGGCGCTGCACTTCAACACCGGTGTTGGCCATGCTGGCACGCAATTTTTTCTCTTGCTGGTCGGCGTAGTAGCCATAACCGGCGGCAGAAGCACCCACTACTGCTGCGCCGATCAGCGCGCCCTTGCCACGATTATCGTGGTTGATGGCAGCACCCGCCACAGCACCGGCCAAAGCACCGAGACCGCCATATTTAGCGGTTTTGCTCATACCCTGAGAGCCGCCATTAGCTTGGCCCTGGTTATCGTAAGGGCCAGGTGTGGCACAGCCAGACAGCAAGGCCACTGCGGTAGCGACAATAATCAAACGACGCGTGGTGAACATTAGAGCTCCTACTTTTTTGCATTCTGTGGTGCAACGGACTTCAGCATTGGACCTTTGCGGGGGTTGGATCATCGCACAAGTCAAAAATTCCCCACGTTAAAAACGTGTTACAAATCAGCCCCGCACAAACGGGTTCTCGCGCATTTCATCGCCCAAACGCGTGTCCGGCCCATGCCCAGTGACGACAATCGCCTCTTCGTCGAGCGTATACAGCCGCTGCTTGATTGACCGCACGATGGTCGCCTGATCGCCGCCCCACAAGTCCGTGCGCCCTACCCCGCGACGAAACAACGTGTCACCAGCAATCAGCAGCTTGGCCTCTGAAAACCAGAAGCTCATGGAACCCGGGGTATGGCCCGGCGTGTGAATCGCCACGCCGCAACCGCAGGCCAGTTCTTCGTCATCGGCCAACCAGCGATCCGGCGGCGGCACCGGCGTGTAAGGCACACCGAACATCTGGCATTGCATCTCCAGATTGTCCCAGAGGAATTGATCTTCTTTGTGCAAGTGCAGTGTGGCGCCTGTTTTCTCTTTCAACTGACCGGAGGCCAGGAAGTGATCCAGATGCGCGTGGGTATGGATGATGCTGACCACCTTCAAGCCCAAGGCATCGAGGCGCGCCAGGATCAGTTCGTGATTGCCGCCCGGATCGACCACGATCGCTTTTTTACTGATCGGGTCGCCGATGATGGTGCAGTTGCACTGCAACGGGCCGACGGGGAAGGTTTCGCGAATGAGGCTGGGTTGCTGGGTCATCGGGACAAGCTCGAAAATCTGAGATGGGCAATTCTGGCACAAAACTGCAGCAGTCTTTTGAGCGCCGGGCCAACTTTGAAAATACTACATGAGCAGTCCCAATTCTTTCGCCCGTGCCACTGCCTGTGTGCGCCGCTCAACCCCAAGCTTGCTGTTGATGTGGCTGGCGTGGGTCTTGACTGTGTGCAGCGAAATGAACAGTTGATCGCTGATTTGCTGGTTCGAACAACCTTGGGCAATCAGTTGCAGAACCGCCAGTTCACGCGCACTGAGCTGCTCTGCCCCCGAACACAACTCCAGTACCGGGCGAGCGATCGCGACTGGCAGTTGTTCTACGAGACTCTGCGAAACAGCCGTCGGAGCAACCAGTTGCAGCTGCCCACGTAACCAGTCCGGATGTTCGGCCAGCAACCCCTCGAACGGTTGCAAGGCGCCGCCGGTCGACGCTTCCAATGCCTGTGCCAGCACCTTGCGGGCTTCGGGCTCACGCCCACCGACGAGTAACAAGGCCACTTTCTGAGTCAGCGCCATGGCACTGAGCATCTGCCGCCCCGTTTGTTGCCCATGTTCAAGCAGCGTATTCAATCGGCCTTCGGCCAGCATTGGCTGCCCCTGAATGACATCCAGCAAGGCTTGTTGCAATTCGATATGCAACGGCAGTTGCGGATGGAATTCCGGTGGTGCTGCCGGGTGTTCGCCGTTATAGGTCTGCCCCAACCGGGAAAGCCAGGCTTCGGCCAGATCGGTGCGACCCTGGGCCAGCCAGAGCTCGCATTTGACCATGGTAATCATCGCCAGATAGTAAATGGGGGGCACGTCCCAGATGTGCATCAGGCGCTCGGCTTCGGCCAGTTCAGCGAAGGCGTTGGCGAAATCGCCGCAGTTACCTTCAAGCCTGGCGATCACGCAATGACCGATCAATACGCTGATATCACGACAGGCGCGAGCCTCACTCAAACCGGCCTGCAAGCGTACTCGCGCAGCTTGTGGTTGCAGGCGCAGGGCCAGCAAGAGTCCCTCATACAACGTCAGACGCGCGCGTATGGCGTAAAGTCGTTGCGCGGATAACCCTTGCAGGCGTTGCAACCCCTGACGAACCTCTTGCAATGAGCGCAGGATTTCCCCGCGTGCCTGCAATACCCGGGCGCGGTCGTAATGGGCCAGCGCTTCAAACAATGGATTACCGACCCGCTGCGCCAGTTCCAGCGACTCACGGTTCAAACTGCGCGCACGCCACAAGTCGCCGTCGGCAATGGCCAGGTTGGACAGGGTCGAGAGGCACATCAGACGTTGTCCATAGCGTTTGGCCGGCAGGCTCTGCAGCGCTTCAGTGCAATAAAGCAGCGTCTGTTCGCGGTTACCACGCCCCCGGGCGATGATGCCCCTCAGCGCCAGCCACTGCGCCAGCATCGACTTCTGCGCGGTGGCCGAAGGGGCCGGCAGGAAGCGGCTCAAGTGGGCTGCCAATTCCTCCGCCGCATCCAGTTGACAGGCCATCCCCAACGCCCAGCTGTAGAGCACGATCAGCCTGGGCGTGCTGATCAGCAAGCTGTCGGGCAAGTCCATTTTCCAGCGCAGCAACATGCCGGCGTTTTGCTCGGCCAGCAGTTGTTCTTCCGAAAGGTTTTGCACCAGGTTCGCCGCAACGTCCAGATGCCCGGCACGCAATGCCTGCTCTACCGCTTCATCGAGTAGCCCCTGTGCATTGAACCAGCGACAGGCACGTAAATGCAGGCTGGCGGCCGGCACTATCGTGTGAGCGGTGGGCCGAGTGCGGAGCAGGTCGGAAAACAGGTGGTGATAGCGGTACCAGTGGCCATGCTCGTCCAGTGGCACCAGAAAGACTTGGTGTGCCTGAAGGAAACGCAGAATTTCGGCACTGTCATGGGCTTCGCGAACCGCATCGCAGAGCTCGCTGCAAAAACGTTCCTGAGGCGCCGTGTCGTAGAGGAATTGCTGCACTTCGGCCGGTAGGCAATCGATGACCTCTTCCAACAAGTAATCACGGATCAGCCCTTCCCCACCGTGCAGCGACTGCGGCAATGCACCGTCATTGCCGGCCTCGGAAGCCGCCAGCAACCAGAAACGCAAACCTGCGACCCAGCCTTCGCTGCGCTCAATCAGACTTTCCAGCGCCTCGCCACGCAATGAGCTGCTGTGGCGATCAAGCAACGTGAGCGCTTCATCATGGGTCAGTCGAAGGTCCTGCTCATGCAGTTCGAGCAGTTGGCGCGATAACCGCAGACGCGCCAGATGCCAGTCCGGACGCTGTCGACTGGTCACCATGACCAGCAGGCCATCGGGCAAATGATTGAGGAAAAATTGCAGGCAACGATCGAGTACCGGGCCTTGCGCCAGATGATAGTCGTCGAGCACCAATAACAAAGGCGTACTTGGCGACAGGTAGATGGCCAGCTCGTCCAGCAACCCGTCCAGCCATTCTTCAAAGGCGAACGGTTGATGGCGCTGGCGCATTTTCAGCAGCCCCAGCGCCTGACTGCCCAGTGTCGGAAAGTAATCCTGAAGCCCTTCGAGCAGCCTCTCAAGGAAACGCCCCGGATCGCTGTCCCGAGGGCTTAGCCCCAACCACAGACTTCGCCAATGGGCTGGCAGCCCCTGACAGAATTCCACTGCCAATGAACTCTTGCCGAACCCGGCAGGTGCGCTGACCAGCAACAGCCTGCCATCAAGGCCGGCACTCAGGCGCTCGCACAGGCGAGGCCGCAGCACATGGCCGTCGGGCAGCGGGGGCCGAAAAAAGCGTCCGTCCAATGCCGCGATGGAAACGCTTGCAGGGCCCGGGAGTGGGGACAGATCAGTCATGGCCGGCTCTTGTTTGAAATGCGGATGGCGGCGTTGCAGATGTCCGCAGACTAGCGGTAAACGGATAGGGAATGAAGGTTATTGCTACAAATGGCTACAAAAAGTCTGCGAACAGAAGCGGCCGGGCGCGCGATGCAGTTTTCCCGGAAGATCGTATTGCCCCCTTCGACTTGCTCGCGAATGGGCCATCAACGGCGCCGAAAACTCATGGGCCAAACGCCGGACAAAAAAAAACGCCCCGAACCAGTCGGGGCGTTTTTCCAGGAGGTGACCTCTGTTAGTGCAGGTTAGCGAACCCCTTCCTGACGCAGTGCAGCCGGTGTGAAGTCGCTGGTGGTAGCGGTGAAGCCGAAGTCATAGGCAGACTTCTCTTCGTTCTTCATACCCAGCGCCAGATAGCGACCCGATTGCAGGTCGTACAGGGCTTCCAGTGCGTACCACGGCACTTGAACGTTGTAGTAATCCTGAGCGTGAGCTTCTGCCACACGCCACAGCTGATTACGACCATCGTAGTGATCGATCACGGCGGCTTGCCAGGTGTCTTCGTCGATGTAGAAGTCACGTTTGGCGTAGATGTGACGCTGGCCTTCTTTCAAGGTCGCCACGATATGCCAGACCCGGCGCAGCTCGTAACGTGCCAGGTCCTGGTTGATATGACCGGCCTTGATGATGTCGTCGTACTTGAGGTTAGGCGAATCGAGCTTGTAGCTGTCCGAGGCAATGTACATCTCTTTCTTGCCTTCGAGCTTCCAGTCGTAGCGATCCGGCGCACCGTTGTACATGTCCAGGTTATCGGAGGTACGCAGGCCATCTGCCGCGGTACCCGGGCCGTCATAGGACACTTGAGGTGCACGACGCACACGACGCTGACCGGCGTTGTAGACCCACGCCGAACGCGGTTCCTTCACTTGGTCGAGGGTTTCGTGCACCAGCAGCACACCACCGGCCAGACGTGCCGGCGCGAGCACTTTCTGCTTGAAGTAGAACAGGATGTTGCCCGGGTTCGCCTGATCGAAGTCCTTCATCTTGTCGCGGAAAACGAACTGATCCTGGAAGTACACCAGGCTGTACGAGCCGTTCGGCTGCGGCGTTGCCTGGGTCACCAGACGGGTCACGCTGCCACCGCGATAGCGGGTGATGTGGTTCCAGATGACTTCAATGCCGGTCTGGGGAATCGGGAACGGGATAGCGGTTTCGAAGTTTTCCAGGCCGTTGCCACCGGATACCAGCTTGGTCGTGGTGGCGTTTTTCTTGATGGCGGCGAATACTTCAGCCGGCACGGTGGAGCCACGATGGGACGTGTAAACCGGCATCTTGTAGGTTTCCGGGTAGCGCTTGAACATCGCGTACTGGCCCGGGGCGAGTTTACTTTTGTACTGCTCAACGTTCTGTGCAGTGATGGTGAACAGTGGCTTTTCACTGGCGTACGGGTTGGACAGGAAACCTTTGCTGTCGACGGTTCCGATGTTTTTCGCCATTGGCTTCCAAGATGGAATTGAACCGTCGGCGTTGCCCGCCATTTCGGCGCCCATCGGGGTCAGGCTCTTGCCCAGTTTGTCGGCTTCGGCCGCAGGGACCGCCGCCATCACACTGGTCGCCAGCAGCGAAAGCCCCAGAACACCAACTTGGAACAGACTCTTTGTTATTTTCATATGTGTGTTCGTCCTGAGAAAACAGTGCTTAGAAGTTCACGCCGACGCTGAGCGCAACGAAGTCGCGGTCATCTACGGTGGTGTACTTGCCGTCGAAGAAGTTGGTGTACGCCAGGCTCGCGGTGTAGGTGTTCTGGTATTCGGCATCGAGGCCCAGACTTACCGCTTTACGACCTTCCTCAAAGTTGCCGCCAGGGCCTGGCGAGTAACCGTTTACGTCGTGGGACCAGGCCACGTTCRGCTTGAGGTTCACACCGGCGAACACGTCGTTGTAATCCCAGATCGCACGACCGCGGTAGCCCCACGAAGTCGCCGTAGTGAAGCCGTCGTTGTCGCAGTTGCGGCTGCGGTTGTTGGTGGCAGCGCCAGGGCCGGCTCCGTTGATGGTGCTGGTGTTGAGCGCAACGCAAGTATCGATGGCGCCAGAGGCTGGCAATGAACCTGGGCCGTAGACCGGGTCGCGGCCATAACGAACGTCGGAGGTGCTTTCCAGGCCGCCGACGTGAGTCACGCCCACTTCACCAACCAGGGTCAGACGGCTCGCGCCCATCACTTGGTCAAAGAAGTGCGTCAGGGTGCTCTGTAACTGGGTGATTTCTTTACGGCGATAGCCATTCAGGTCAGTACCCGGTGCGGCGGAGAGCAACGAAGCGTTGGTCAAAGGATTGTTCGTATTGCCGTTGCCCAAAGGACGAATGCCAGCGAACAGAATGTCGGTGGAGTTCAACTGCACCGGCGCGTTCGGACGGTAGCTGACTTCACCGCTCCACGCCGTCCCCGTAGACAGGGTGGTGGAGAAGCTCAGGCCATAGAGGCGAATGTCTTCAGGGTATTCGATGAAGTACTTCGAGTTACCCGCGACCAGCAGTGGCCCCAGCGCCTGGAACGCGGGTGGCAATGCCGCCACGCCGTTGTAGACCGACTGCGGCGCACCGGTGGCGCTGAAGATCGGCGCACGGCTGTGGTAGTTCATGAAGTAGGCGCCGAACTCGGTGTCCAACGGGTCGAACATGTACTTGAAAGACGCACCCCACTGGCCGCTGTCACGTGCATCACGGTCGCCGCCACGCTGAACCAGTACACCTTCCTCGTTGACGTTAACGCCGTTGGCAGCCAACGGGCCCAACGCAATGGCCGGAATTGTCGAGCGCTTGTTCAGCACGCGCAGGTAGTTATCGCAACCGTCGGCCACGATGTCAGGCTGAGAGAAAAACGTGCCGCAGTTATCGACTACGGTCTGGTCCCATTCCAGCTGGTAGAACGCTTCAGCCGACAGGTTGTCGGTCAGGCTCTGGGACACGTAGAACATGTTCACCGGGATCAGGCCTTCCTTGACCTCGGCACCCGGACGACGGAACGCGGAAACGTCGATCGGGTTGATGGAGTTGATGCCGCCGCCGATGAAAGTACTTTCACCCCAGCTCACCACCTGCTTGCCCAGACGCACGGAACCGGGCTGATCGGCAACGGCGTAGTTGTGATAAACGAAGGCGTCGAGAATTTGCCCGCCAGAGGACTTGGCGCCTTCTTTGCGGCCGTCATTGCTGACGTTAACGAATTCCAGATCTTCGTTTTGCAACGCGAAGTCGTACCAGTATTTGCCCCGGACAAATACGCCCGTGTCGCCATATTTCAATTCAAGGTCATGAATGCCCTTGAAGATCTTCGAAAAAGCTTGCCCGCTCTTGAAGTTCAAATGTCCGTTATCGGAGGTCTGGGACAAGCCGTGCCCGCCGTTGTTGACACCGATCAGGTTCTTGTTCGGCGACTGGGTAGACACACTCATACCCAGGGAGAGCGACGAATCGAACTGACCTTCGATTTCACCAACGTTGAAACTGACGCCGAATGCAGGCCCGGCGAGCGAAGAGGCGAGACTGACCGCCAGGGGCAATTTCGCCCGGCGCCAGAACTTGTTTACTGATGTCATCGACGCTACTCCATGTGCATTATTGTTATGGCTGTGAGCACTTCTAAAAACGTTGTGGGTGACGGGGAGCCAAAGCGTCCCGAAGTCACTCCAAAATTGCATCGCCTCGTCTTGTGCGTTTGCTCCGTTCTTAAAAATCCGTGAGCGGACTATAGCCAGCAGGTAGTAGAGCTTGATCCCTCTAAAGTGTGATTTGTAGCTGCCGACCACTCTGGAACAGTCCTTTCGCCAGTCCGACACCTGTCGGCCCGCCAAGGATGGCTGAAATTTCGGATTACACAAGCCAAGCGCTTGCTTGGTGGGCCTGGCGTGCCTTTTCGGGCACGCCAGGAGACGCTTAAAGCGTCGAGAGGAAGGTGCTGTTGTTAGCCTGCCATTCAGTGATGTCGAGGCGGATGCGCTTCTTGTCGAGCTTGCCGACACTGGTCTTGGGAATTTCAGTAACAAGGGCAATCTGGCTAGGGATAGCCCACTTGCTCAAGTGCCCCAACTCCACAAATGGCTTGAGGTGTTCCTTGAGTTCCCGGGCCCCAATCTCATGCCCTTCGTGGATCACCAGCAGCGCAAACGGTCGCTCACCCCATTGCGGATCGGCGATACCCACCACTGCTACTTCGCGTACCGCCACGTGGCGACTGATCAAATCTTCAAGGTCCAGCGACGAAATCCATTCGCCACCGGTCTTGATCACATCCTTGATGCGGTCACGAATGTCGATCACACCCATGCTGTCCAGAGTTGCCACATCGCCGGTGTGCAGCCAGCCCCCGGCCCAAAGCTCGGCGCCCTTTTGCGGTTCGTTGAAGTAGCCCTCGGTGAGCCATGGCGCACGCAGCACCAGCTCGCCCTGGGTTTCGCCATCGGCGGGCAGGAAGTTGCCGTCGGGGTCGACGATCGCCGCTTCCACCAATGGCCCCGGCACGCCAGCCTTGATGCGATAGGCGGTACGTTCGTCTTCGCTACCGGCCATCAATTCATCGTTGAGGTGAGCACACGACACCAGCGGCCCGGTTTCCGACATGCCATAAGCGGCCGTCAACTGGATGCCCTTGCCTTTGGCAGTTTCGTAGAGCGTGCGGTTAAGCGCACTGCCGCCGATGACGATTTTCCAGCCGCCGAAATCCGCGCCTTGTGCCGCTTTGGAATTGAGGATCATCTGCAAAATGGTCGGTACGCAGTGGGAAAAGGTAACCTTTTCCTTGCGCCACAGTTCCACCAGGTATTCCGGGTCGTAACGGCCGGGATAAACCTGCTTGAGCCCGAGCATCGTCGCCACATAAGGCAAGCCCCAGGCATGCACGTGGAACATAGGGGTAATCGGCATGTACACGTCGCTGGTGCCCAGCAGACGCACGCTATCGATGGAGCCCATGATGGTCGACACGCCCATGGTGTGCAGCACCAGTTGCCGGTGGGTGAAATACACACCTTTGGGATTACCGGTGGTACCGGTGGTGTAGAACGTTGTCGCGACCGAGTGTTCGTCGAAGTCCTGGAAATCGTATTGCGTGCTGGCAGCCGCCAGCAGTTCTTCGTACTCGCCGATCAGGTTGGGCAGGTCGGCGGTTTTGTCCGGGAGGTCGGTCAGCAGCAGGGTTTTCTCGACTGTGGTCAGGTTCCCGGCAAGCGCCTGGTACAGCCCCACGAACTCGCTGTTGACCAGCACAAAGCGGTCCTCGGCGTGGTTCATGGTGTAGAGGATTTGTTCCGGTGACAGGCGCACGTTGATTGTGTGGATCACTGCGCCGATCATCGGGATGGCGAACATGCATTCCAGGTATCGATGGCTGTCCCAGTCCATCACCGCCACGGTATCCCCGGCCTTGACGCCGGCCGCCGTCAACACGTTCGCCAGCCGCGCGACCCGCTCAATGAGGGTTGGATAGCTGTAGCGTACCTGGTCGCRGTAAATGATCTCGCGGGTTTTCTCGTAACGAGCGCCGGACATCAGCAGTCGCTTAATGAGCAGCGGATACTGGTAAGCGCCTTCGGCTGGGGGGATAACGCGAGTCTGCAACATATCAATCCCTTTTCTGACTGCACGGTGTTGGCTGAAAGTAAGCACTCTAGTGCCCTTCAACGCCGGTCAAATCAGCCAAAGGAATGATTTGCAGAGCCGCGCAAATGCTAGCTTTGTGCCAGCATTTGCGGGAGCTCAAGG